>JAICEH010000145.1 GCA_025924275.1 Gemmatimonadales bacterium
CCGGTCGTCGAGATCCACCCCGCCGACGCGGAGGCGCTGGGGATCGCCGAGGGAGCCACCGTCCGGCTGAGCAGCCGGCGCGGCTCGATCCTCATCGGCGCGCGGCTGTCGCGCCGGCAGGCGCGGGGCCAGGTGTTCGTGCCATTCCACTTCCGCGAGGCCGCAGCCAACCTGCTCACCAACCCCGCGCTCGACCCCTACGCGAAGATCGCCAGCTTCAAGGTGAGCGCGGTCCGCCTCGAGCGGGCGGACTGAGGCCCGCCGGGGTGAAGCGGACCCTGGCCCTCGCCGCCCTCCTCACCCTCCTCACGGCGGTCGAGTCCGCCCTCAGCGGCGAGCTGCTCAACAACGAGGCCCTCTACCTCTTCGCCGCCTGGAAGTGGTGGCGGCCCGAGTTCCTGGCCCACGACTGGACCTTCGCGGTGCCGTGGCGGGAGCACGCCCTCTTCAACGCGACCGCGGGACTGCCGTCGCTCGTCCTGCCGTTCGCGGCCTTCAAGTGGCTCCTGCGCCTCGCGGGGTGGTTCGCGGTCTACGCGGCGCTGCTCGGCCTCCTCCGCCGCCTGGCGGTGCCCTGGTGGGCCTCGGCGGCGGGCATCCTGCTCTGGCAGGTGGGCGGCGAGGCGTTCGTCGGGGGCGAATGGGTGATCGGCGGAGCGGAGGCCAAGGTGCCGGCCTACGCCGCCCTCTGCCTGGCGCTGTCGGCGTTCCTCGACCGGCGCCCGCTGCGGGGCGGGCTCCTGCTCGGCCTCTGCTTCAGCCTCCATCCCGCCGTCGGCGTCGGCGCCGGCTTCGGGGTGGCCGCTGCCCTGCTCGCCGACCGGACCCCCTGGCGCGCGCTCGGGACGGCGGCGGGGGCGGCGCTGGTCACCGCGCTCCCCGGCCTGGCAGCCACGGCGGGCGTGCGCCGCGGCGCGGGCGGGGCCGACGCCTGGGAGTTCCTGGTGCGCGCCCGGCTGCCGCACCACCTCGATCCCGCGCGCTTCGCTCCCGGGGGCTATCTCGCCCTCGCCGTCTTCACCGGCCTGATGGCCCTCGCCTTCCGGTGGCGCCCCACGCGCGAGTCCCGGATGATCGCAGCCTTCGTGGCCGGCACCGGGGCGCTCTTCCTGGCGGGTCTGGTCGCCCGCGCCGCCGGGGCGTGGCCCTTCCTGCAGCTCTATCCGTTCCGCGCCTACCCGCTGGTCCTGCCGATGCTGGTGACCCCGCTCCTCCTGGCCGAGGCGGCCCGTCGCCGGGGGGACCCGGCGGGGCGTGGGCCGGTCCTCGCGGGCCTGGCGCTCGCGCTGGCCGTGCTCCTGGTGCAGCCGGCGCGGCTCCCGGGGCTCGGTCCCCGGAGGGGCGCGCGCTTGGTGGCGGTTCCGCTGACCCCGGCGGAGCGGTACCACCTGGCGAGGGCCGCGGCCTGGGTCGCCGACAGCGCGCCGCCCGAAGCGGTGGTCCTCGTCGCACCGGACTCGAAGCGCGCCTTCGTGGACTTCCGACGCGCCCTGGTGGTCAACTGGCACGCCGTCCGGTACGATCGCTTCCCCGAATGGCGGCGCCGGATCGAGGCGCTGGCGGGACCGGTGCCGGCCGACGGGAGCGTCCCGGCGGCGGCCTTCGCCCGGCGGTTCAATGCGATCCCGCCCGATTCGATGGCGGCGCTGGGCGTGCGCTACGGCGCGACGCTCGTGGTGACCCGCGCGACGTATCCCTTCCCCGTGCGGTTCCGGGAAGGCGCCGTGGCGGTCTACGCCCTGCCCGCCTCCGCCCCCGATTCCCTGTCCTCCCCGCGGCGGCCACCGTAGATTTCGCCGCCCTCGAACCCCGATTCGATTCCATGCGCGCTCTGGTGAAACCGGGCCCCGGTCCGGGAATGGTCGTGCGCGAGGTGCCCGAGCCCCCGGTCGGGCCGTCGGACGTCCTCATCCGCGTGCAGTACGCCGGCGTCTGCGGCACCGACCTCCACATCTGGGAATGGGACGCCTGGGCCAGCGGCCGGCTCCGGCCGCCGGTGACCATCGGCCACGAGTTCGCCGGCGAGATCGTCCGGCTGGGCCCCGAGGCCGAGGCGTCGGGCCTCCTGGCGGTCGGGGACCGCGTGACGGCCGAAGGCCACATCATCTGCGGCCACTGCCTGCAGTGCCGGATCGGGCTGGGCCACCTTTGCCGGCGCACGCAGATCATCGGCGTGGACCGCGACGGGGCCTTCGCCGACTACATCGCGATGCCCGCCTCCAACGTGATCCGGCTCGACGGGATCCCGACCGAGATCGGCGCCATCATGGACCCGCTGGGGAACGCGGTCCACACGGTGCTGGAAGGGGGCGGCGTCCCGGGCAGCGCGGTCTTCGTCCTGGGCGCCGGCCCGATCGGCTGCTTCGCCGTGGGCGTGGCACGGGCCGCGGGGGCCTCGCTGGTGGTGGCGAGCGACCTCAACCCCACCCGCCTCGAGCTCGCACGGCGGATGGGCGCGCACGTCACGCTCAATCCCGCCACCGACGACGTGGTGGCCCGGGTGCACGAGCTCACCGGGGGCGACGGCGCCGACCTCGTCTGCGAGATGAGCGGCCACCCCGCGGGCCACGCACAGGCCTTCGCAGCCGCCCGGCTGGGCGGCCGGGTGAACCTGCTCGGGACGCCCAGCCGGACCACCGAGGTGGACCTCGCCCGGGACGTGATCTTCAAGGGGCTCACGCTCTACGGCGTCACCGGCCGCAAGATGTACGAGACCTGGCTCCAGATGCTCCGGCTCCTCCGCGCCGGCCAGCTCGACCCCTCGCCGGTGATCACCCACCGCTTCCCCCTCGAGGCCATCGCCGACGCCATCGCCGTCATCAAGGATGGCCGGGCGGGCAAGGTCATCCTGGAGATCGCCCGATGAACGACGTCCTCGAGTCCCGTCTCCGCGCGGACCTCGACGCCTTCCGCCGGGACGGCGTGTACAAGCGCCTGAACTGGCTCGACAGCCCGCAGGCGGCACGGGTGCGGATGGAGGGGCGGGGCGAGGTCATCATCCTCTCCTCCAACAACTACCTCGGGCTCTGTGACGAGCCCGCGGTGGTCCAGGCCGGCAAGGACGCCCTCGACCGGTTCGGCGCCGGCACCGGCTCGGTCCGGTTCATCTGCGGCACGTTCACCGTGCACCGGGAGCTGGAACGGGCGTGCGCGGAGCTGGTGGGGACCGCGGCGTCGCTCAGCTTCGTGAGCTGCTGGAACGCGAACGAAGCCCTCCCCGCGACGGTCCTCACCGAGGACGACCTGGTCCTGAGCGACCAGCTCAACCACGCCTCGATCATCGACGGCATCCGGCTGGCCAAGGCCATCACCCGGTGCCAGACCGGCGTCTACCGCCACGGCGACCTCGATGACCTGCGCGCCCGGCTCCGCGCCGCCCCGGACCGGAAGGTCAGGATGGTGATCACCGACGGGATCTTCTCGATGGAGGGCTCCATCGCCCGACTGCCCGAGCTGGCTCAGCTCTGCCGGGAGGAGGGCGCGGTGCTGGTGGTGGACGACTCGCACGCCACGGGGGTGCTCGGCGCCACGGGCCGCGGCACGGCGGAGCACTTCGGCATGGTGGGGGAGGTCGACGTCATCACCTCCACCCTGGGCAAGGCGCTGGGCGGCGCCGCCGGCGGCTTCGTCGCGGGCTCCGAGGCGGTTTGCGACTACCTCACGCAACGTGCGCGCCCGCAGCTCTTCTCCAATGCCCTCCCCCCGACGGTCGCCGCGAGTGCCCTCGCCAGCGTCCGATTCGTGCAGGCCCACCCCGAGCGGGTCGCCGCGCTCCACGCGAACGCCCGGTACTTCCGGGGCCGGCTGGAGGAGGCCGGTTTCCGCCCGCTTCCGGGCGAAACGCCCATCATCCCGGTGATCGTGGGGGAGACTGCCGCGGCCATCCGGATGTCGGAAATGCTGCTCGAGGAGGGGGTTTTCGTCACCGGGTTCGGCTTCCCGGTGGTGCCCCAGGGCGAGGCACGGGTGCGCTGCCAGGTCTCGGCGGCCCATTCCCGCGAGGACCTGGACCAGGCCCTCGCCGCCTTCCGGACGGTCGGCCGAAAGCTCGGCCTGGCCTGAGGTTGCGGGGCCGGCCCCCGGCCGGCGCCGGGACCCGGCGTCTCGCCAGATGGCACGGGAATTCCTATTATTCGGGCGGACGGCCCCAGCACTGCGGGGACACTGTTACCACACCGGAGGCCATTCCATGCGTTACCCGGCCCGAGCCCTCGGCCTGGTCCTGTTCCTCGCTTCGGCCCTGCCCGCCACCCTGGCGGCGCAGTCGTCGGCGGACGCGTTCAGGTGGTACTTCGGCGGCGACGCCGGCGCGCTGGTGTTCGAGACTCCGACGCAGACCAGCGGGGGGATCCCCGCCTTCGGCGGCCACATCCTCGTGATGTCGCGCCGGGTCGGCCTGCAGCTCGGCTACGAGACCGGCTGGGGCGACAACGAGACCACCGCGTATCCCGACGCCACGGTGCTTGGCGGCGCGCGTTCGGTCACCTTCGACCGGACCAACCGGATCTACGGGACGATGGTGGCCTACCCGGTCCGGTGGAACTTCGAGCCCTACCTCGGCCTGGGCTACGGCATCTCGTGGCTGAGCGGGTTGGAGGTCGCCGGCCCCTTCGCCAATCTCGATGACCAGCAGGCCGCGATGGACGAAGCGGAGGACCGCGGCAGCCAGGGCTTCGGCCACTTCATGGCCGGGGCGCAGATCCGGGCGGGCAGCTTCGTGCTCTTCGGGCAGTGGATGGTCACGACCGGCGAGTCGGGCGCGCTGCTGACGGGCGCGACGCATTCCGTGATGGGCGGCGCGCGGGTGAACCTCGGTTCCGCGCGCGAGGACTACGACATCCGCTGAACCTGCGAGCGCCGGGACGCCCAGCGCGTCCCGGCCTCCGCGAACCGGAGGGGCCAGTCCGCCGCACGGGTGATCCCGATCCGCGGCGTCGCCTCCACCCGGCCCGCCTCGACCGCCTCCCCTTCCGCCAGCCAGAGTCCGGTCGCCCGCGCCGCCGCGCGACCGTCCACCGCGCGCGTGATCGCCAGCGCCTGGGCCAGGCGTCCCGGACCGGCGCAGAGCACGCGCTCGGGCACGTCGCCCCGTCGGCCGTGCATCAGCTCCAGGCCGGCCACCGGCTCGAGGGCCCGGAGCAGCACCGCGCCCCCCTCGTCCGCGGGGGCGGTGACCAGGTTCACGCACCAGTGCAGCCCGTAGGAGCGGTAGACGTACCAGGTGCCCGCCGGGCCGAACAGGGCCGCGTTCCGCGCGGTCCGGCGGAGTCGCCACGCGTGGGAGGCAGGATCGGCCCCGCCGAGATAGGCCTCGGTCTCCACGATGCGGCCGGCGGTCAGCCCGCCGCCGAGGCGGGAAACGAGCACCCGGCCGAGGAGGTCCTGGGCGACCTCCGCGACCGGGCGCTGGAAGAACGAGACGGGCAGTGCTGCCGCCCGTTCCGGCCGGCTCACTCCTTGGCGGTGCTCGCGGCCTTCTTGGCGCGCTTCGCACCCGCAGGCCGTGCCGGCTTCCCGCTGCCGCGCGGCTTCTTCGCCTTCTCCGCCTCGGGAGCGGACGCGGGCGCGGGTGCCGCCTTCGCGCTGGCGCGCCGCTTCCTCGCCGGGGCCTCGGCGGCCGGCGGGGCGGCGACCG
>JAICEH010000146.1 GCA_025924275.1 Gemmatimonadales bacterium
CTGGGCAAGCCGGGCCTCGAACTCCTCGCCCGCGCTCGGCAGGAGACCGGCCTCCTCATCGTCACCGAGGCGATGGACCCGGAGGGGCTGGACGCGGTGGTTGCCGTCGCGGACATCGTGCAGATCGGTGCCCGCAACATGCAGAACTATTCGCTGCTCCGGCTGGCCGGGCGCTGCGGCAAGCCGGTGCTGCTCAAGCGCGGCATCTCGGCCACCATCCAGGAGCTCCTGCTCTCCGCGGAATACCTCCTCGCCGAGGGGAATCCCGACGTCATCCTCTGCGAGCGCGGCATCCGCGGGTTCGACACCGCCACGCGCAACGTGTTCGACCTCTCGGCCATCCCGGTCATCCGGGAGCTCTCCCACCTGCCGATCGTCGCGGACCCGAGCCACGGCACCGGACGGCGCGACATGGTCACCCCGATGGCGCGGGCCGCGGTGGCGGCCGGGGCCGACGGCCTGCTGGTCGAGGTGCATCCCGACCCCGACCGGGCCCGCTCCGACGGCGCGCAGAGCCTGCATCCGCCCCAGTTCGAGCGCCTGATGGTCGAGGCCCGGGCCATCGCGGAGGCGATCGGCCGGCGGATCGCCGAGCCCGCGGGGGTGCGATCGTGAGCCGCGAGTCGCGAGTCGCGAGGCCGGTACGTCGGGCACTCGGCGCCCTCGTGGCGGCGCTGCTGCTCGCGGGGCCGGCCGCCGCGCAGCCGGGCGCGCCCGACGGAAACGCCGTCGTGACGCGCGCTGCCGAAGCCTATCGGCGGCTCTCCTCCCTCGAGGCGGCCTTCACCCAGCGGATCGACGACCCGATGGTGGGGCTGCTGGAGAGCGCGGGGCGGGTCTGGCAGGCGGGGAACGACCGGCTGGCGATGCGCTTCAGCGATCCCGCCGGGGAGGCGGTGGTGATGGACGGCCGCCACCTGTGGATCTACACGCCCAGCACGGCCCCCGGCCAGGTGATCCGGATGCCGCTCCCCGAGCGCCCGACCTACGGGTTCAACGTGCTCGCCTGGATCCTCGACCGCCCCGCCGAGCGCTACCGGGTGAAGTGGCTCCGGGCCGACCGGATCGGCGGACGGGCGGCGGACGTGGTCGAGATGATCCCGCGGGAGGAGGGGATGCCGTTCACCCGGGCCGTGGTGTGGCTCGACCGGGGCGACGCCCTGCCGCGGCGGCTCGAGGTGCGCGAGCCCGGCGGCTCGCTCCGCACCATCGACCTGAGCGGGCTCAAGCCCAACGCGCCCGTGGGGGCCCGGACCTTCGTGTTCGAGGTCCCGCGGGGCGCACGGGTGGTGGAGGGCTAGGCCCCTCCCAGCGCCCGCTCCACCGCCCGCGCCCTCCCCTCCTCCAGCCCGTCCTGCCGCGCCAGCTCCAGCGCGGCCCGGCCCAGCACCGCATAGAGCTCACGGTCGGCGGGATCGAGGGCGGCAAGGTGCGCGCGGACCGTGCCGTCGTCGCCCCGCCGCACCGGGCCAGTGAGCGACCGGACCGGACCCAGGTCCTCCAGGTTCTCCAGTGCCCCCCGGAGGAGCGGCAGGTAGAGCCGCTCGGCCAGCGTGTTCGGCACTCCCGCCGATCGCGCGAGCCGCTCTGCCACGCCGACCAGCGTCACGGTGTAGTTCGCCACCATCACCGCGCCGGCGTGGTACCGCGCCTTCCCCGCCCCGCCGATCACCACCGGCACCAGGCCCAGCGACGCCGCGAGCTCCCGCGCGGCGGCCACCGCCCGGGGATCGCCCTCGAGCGCGGCGTGGGCCCCACGGAGCCGCGCGGGGGCGGCGAGCGGATCGGCCACGGTCTGGAGCGGATGGAAGGAGCCCAGCGCGGCGCCGGTGGCCACGAGGGGCTGGAGGGCGGCGGCGTCGAGGCGTCCCGAGAGGTGCAGCACCACGTGCTGCTGGCCGATCCCGTGGCCCAGCGCCACGCGGGCCGCCACCTGGCCGATGACGTCGTCCGGCACGGCGAGGATCACGACCTCCGCGCTCGGCAGCACCGCGCCCCACGGCTCGGCGGCCTGGCGGAGGGAGGGTGCCACCGGATGCGGCGCCCGGCTCAGCAGGGCCACGCGGTGGCCGGTGGCGCGAAGACCGAGGGCGAGCCCCTGGCCCATCCGCCCCGCCCCGACGATGGCGACCGCGGCCCGGCCGGGGGAGGGACGACTCGCGACTCGCGCTTCGCGACCGATATGGCGCGGCGCGGGCGGGCTCAGCACCCCTGCCGGCACCCCTCCGCCGCGGTCGTCATCGTGAGCTCCATCAGCCCCTTGGGCGTCGGCGACTGGCGCAGGAGCTCCAGCGCCTTCGCCACCTGCCGGTCGTCGCCCACGCGGCGCCGGAACTCGGCCGGCCGGCCGAAGACGTATCGCGCCACCTCGTAGCCGATCTGCTCGTCCACGAACCGCCCCGACTGCGCGAAGACCGAGTCGGGCACCTCGACGCCGCGGGCCCGGAGGCGGCGCAGGACCTCGGCTCGCATTGCCGGGGTGACGCTGAACGCCTCGCTGGGGGGCCCGCCCTTGTCCTTGAGCTCGAGCGCGTACGACGTGAGCACGTCCCGGTACCGGGCGAAGTCCGCACCCAGCGCGGTCACGAACGCCCGCTCCGACTGGGTGAGCGTGTCGCGCCGCACGATCAGGTCCGGCACGATGCCACCGCCGCCCCGCACCTTCCGGCCGGAGTCGGTGCTGTACTCGGGCCGCCCGGCCGTGTCGGCGGCGAGGGCGGTGTCCACCACCCCGGTGGCGTCGCGGAGCACCTGGTCCACCTGCTCCTCGGTGCTCCTCGCGGCCCGCTGGATGCTCCGGCCGGAGGGCGTGTACCAGCGCGCGGTCGTGACCTTGAGCATCGCGCCCTCCCGGATCGGGAAGAGGGTCTGCACCGACCCCTTGCCGAAGGTGGGCGTGCCCACCACCACCGCGCGGTCGTGGTCCTGCAGGGCGCCGGAGATGATCTCCGCCGCGCTCGCGGACCCCTCGTCCACCAGCACCACGATCGGCAGCCCGGCCCACTGCTGCGGCCGCCGGTCGGCGAAGGTGCGGGTCGAGCCCCGGGTCCGGCCGCGGGTGGACACCACCTCCTGCCCCGGGTCGAGGAAGAGGTCGGTCACCTCGACCCCCTGCTCCAGCAGCCCGCCGGGGTTGCCGCGCAGGTCGAGGATCAGGGACTTCATCCCCTGCCCGCGGAGCGACTCGATCTCCGCCGCGAGCTCACGGCTCGAGGTCTCCGAGACCGGGCTGAGCGCCACGTAGCCGATGCCCGCGTCGAAGAGCGTGCCGCGCTGCACCGAGCGGTTGTGGATCTCGGCCCGGCGGATCTCGAAGGGCAGGAGCTCCGCCTGCCCGGGGCGGCGGATCACGATCTTCACCATCGACCCCGGCGCGCCGCGCAGCGTGCCGAGCGCACGGTCGGTGGACCAGCCGGCGGTCGAGTTGCCCTCCACCTCGACGATCACGTCCCCGGTCTGGATGCCGAGCCGCTCGGCCGGCGAGTCGGGAAGCGGGGCCACCACGGTGATGCCGCCGTCCCGCACGTCGATCTGGATGCCGAGGCCCCCGTAGTTGCCGGTGGTCGCCTCGGTGAGGTCCGACAGCTCCTCCCCCGTCAGGAGCACCGTGTACGGGTCCTCGAGCTGCTCGAGCATCCCGTCGGTGGCCTTCCGGAAGAGCGCGTCCTCGCCCAGAGAGTCGACGAAGTTCGCCTCGACCTGGGTGAGCACGTCCTGGAACAGCTCGGCGTCGCCCAGCACCCCGGCCGTCGGCAGGGCGCGCTGCAGCAGCCAGCCGCCGGTCAGGAAGCTGAGGGACGCGACGAGAAAGGTCGGCAGCCAGCGATTGCGCATGAGACGGACTCCCTTGAGCGAACAGCGATCAGTGCTGCTTCAGAACCCCCTCCACCGCGTCCCACGCCGCCTCCGCCACCTCATTCACCGGCCGGCTCCCATCCAGGTGGACGATGCCGGGCCCGCGGACCCCACGGTAGAACGCCGCCACCCGCCGGTGGAACTCCTCGGCCTCCCGGTCCAGGCGGTCTCCCGCCTTGCCGCCCGCGAGCTGGCGCTGCCGCCCGACGCCGTCCGGCAGGTCGAGGATCAGCGTCAGGTCGGCCCGGAGCCCGCCGGTGGCCGCCGCGTTCGCGGCCTGCACGAATGCCGGCTCGAGGCCGCGGCCCACCGCCTGGTACGCCTCGGTCGAGAGCTCGTACCGGTCTGCGAGGACCACCTGCCCCGCCGCCAGCGCCGGCCGGATCACCGCCGCCACCAGGTCCGCCCGGGCGGCGAGGAAGAGGAACAGCTCCGCCATCCCGCTCGCCGGGTGGTCCTCCAGCAGCGCGCGCCGGGCCGCCTCCGCCACCGGCGTTCCGCCGGGCTCGCGCACCGTCACCAGCGGGAGGCCGGCCGCCCGGATCCGCTCCGCCAGGCGGGGCGCCACGGTGGACTTCCCGGCCCCCTCCGGTCCCTCGAGGACGATGAACCGCCCCCCGGCCCGCGCGCTCACGAGAGGGTGATGATCCCGCTCGCCGCCCCCCGCTCGATGCCCTGCCCGATCTGCTCGTTCACCCGCTGCATCAGCTTGTCGAAATTGGCGCGGGCCACGACGTAGGACTGGCCCACCGGGCTCACCTCGAGGTCGCGCACGGCCGCCTCGTACGCCTGGGCGGTGACGGGCTCCGGCATCTGGCCCTGGGCGATCGCCTTCTCGACCTCGACCGCCAGCTTCTGGATCGTCTCCAGCTTGGTGACGGTGTCCTGGTCCTCCCGAAGGCTCGATTCCGCCCGCCGGAGCGACTTGTACTCGTCGCTCTGGCCGATCAGGCGGCCGAGTTCCTGCGCCTTGTCGAAGATCACGCTGGGGCTCCTGCGCGCGCGAGCACGTATCGCGGGCGGCCGAAGAGGTCGTCCTGCACGATGACACCGGTCCATCCCTGGCGGGTGGCCTCGGCGGCCGTGAGGTCGGCGCGCCGCTCGTCCACCTCCAGCGCCAGCAGGCCGCCGGGTGCCAGCACGGCCCCGGCCCCGGCCAGCAGCCGGCGGACATGGTCCATCCCTTCGGGGCCCGACGCGAGCGCCCCGGCCGGCTCCCAGTCCCGCACCGCAGGATCGAGCGCCGCGCACTCCACCGCCGAAAGATAGGGGGGGTTGGACACGACCGCATCGAATCGGCGCCCGGCGAGGGGCTCGAGCAGGTCGCCCGCGAGGAAGCTCACCGGGAGGCCGAGGCGGGCCGCGTTGGCGCGGGCCACCGCCAGGGCGTCGCGGCTCCGGTCGGTGGCCACCACCTCGGCGTACCGCCCCTCGTCCGCCAGCGCCAGCGCGATGCATCCGCTCCCGGTGCCGACGTCCACCACCCGGCCCGCGGGCGCCTCGCGGAGCACGCGCTCCACCAGCCCCTCGGTCTCCGGACGGGGGATCAACACCCGCCGGTCCACCCGGAGCAGGAGCCGGCGGAAGCCCGCCTCGCCGGTCACGTAGGCCAGCGGCTCGCCCGCCGCCCGCCGGGCCACCAGGGCGTCGAAGCCGGCCCCGCCGTCCCGCTCGGCGGCCTCGGCGAGCCACCGGGCCTCCCGCCCGGCATCTCCGACGCCAGCCGCGGCGAGCCGCGCGC
>JAICEH010000147.1 GCA_025924275.1 Gemmatimonadales bacterium
ACGAGTTCGCCGCCGCGATCCGCAGCCGCAAAGGCCAGATCAAGGGCGTCCTCACCGACCAGACGGTGATCGCCGGGGTCGGCAACGCCTACTCGGACGAGATCCTGCACGCCGCCAAGCTATCACCATTGCAACTCACCACGAACCTCTCGGACGCGGAGGCCGCCCGGCTGCAGGCGGCGACCCGGCACACGCTCGAGGGGTGGATCGCGCGCCTCCGGGCGGAGGCGGACGGCGGGTTCCCCGAGAAGGTGACCGCGTTCCGGGAGGGGATGGCGGTGCACGGGCGCTTCCGGCAGCCCTGCCCGGCGTGCGGCGCGCCGGTGCAGCGGATCCGGCATGCGGCGAACGAGGTGAACTACTGCGCGGCCTGCCAGACCGGGGGCCGGGTGCTGGCAGACCGTGCGATGTCCCGGCTGCTCCGGGAGGACTGGCCCCGCTCGCTCGACGACTGGAGCGAGCGGATGGGCGGGTGAGGCCTCAGGGCAGGTCCAGGTTGTCGGCGCAGTCCACGTAGTTGTTGGGGGGCGCGAAGTAGAAGGCGACCGCCCGGGCATAGCTCGGGTCGGCGGCCCCCGCGAGGGCCACCACGCACTCGCCGGTGCCGAGGGTGTCCTCCGCGATGCTGATCACCGAGATGCGGATGACGTCGCCGTCCTCGAGCCGGAGGTTGAACTTGGTCCAGTTCGCGGAGTTGGTCTGGTCCCCGACCACCATCAGCTTGCTCGCGTTGGTCCGGGGGGTCAGGACGTGGACGAAGTTGCCCTCGGCGGCCGGGAAGGCGATGCCGGCGAGGACCTGGAGCTCCACGCTGGGGCCGCCGCCCGTGCCGCCGTCCTCCCCACAGGCCGCCACCGCGGCCACCGCCGCCGCTGCAACCACCGGGAACCACCGCCAAGGCTTCCGCATGCGTCCCTCCTTCGCCAACGGGTTCCGGCCGGACCGCGGCCGTCATCCGGTGTAACGGCACCACCCGGCCGGCTGTCCCACCCGGCCCCCGGGGCCGGTTGTGACCCGGACGACCCGGCCGTACCTTGGGCTTGCCTCCCCCTGTCCACCTGCCACCCCCAGGAGGCCACCATGCGGCGCGCTGCCGTGCCCACCTCCGTCCTCCTCGTCCTCCTGGCCTGCGGCCGCGCGGAGCGGCAGGCCGAGGCGCCTCCCCCGCCGCCCCCGCCGCCCACGCTGGCCGACTTCGCCGGCACCTGGCGCTCCGCCAGCGTCATGGAGGGCTCCCCCGATTCGATCGTCTCCGAATTCGGCGGCCCCGCGGCGGAGTACGGCTGGCAGTTGACGCTGCCCGGCCGGGATCCCATGCCGATGCAGGTCTGGGTCCAGGGCGACAGCCTCATCGCGGTGAGCCCCAAGTACGAGAGCATCCTGCGGAAGGGCGTGGCGGTGCAGCTCCGGAGCGCCGGCGTGCTCAAGGACGGCCGGCTCGTCGGCAAGCTGCTCGCGACCTACGACTCCACCGGCGGGCAGGCCCTGGTGCAGGGGACGTTCACGGCGGAGCGGGTGGAGTAGGGAGACGGGAAGACGGGAAGACGGGACGACGGGAAGAGGTCGTGCCTTCCCGTCGTTCCGCCATCCCGTCGTTCCGTCGTCCCGTCGTCCCGCCCCTACTTCCCCCCCAGCAACCCCGCCAGGCCCTCGATCACCACCAGCCCGACCGGGTCCGCCACGCCGCGGTCGCGGATCATCGCGAAGCGGCGGCCGTCGGGGGCGATGTCCCAGCTCCCCTCCTCGTCGGCGAAGGCGCCGAGTCCGAAGAGCGTCCGGCGCGCTCCCGCGGTGAAGCTGGGCCCCGGGAGGACCTCGACGGCGAGGACGTTGCCGATGCCGCGGTAGTAGAGCACCCGTCCGTCGGGCGACCAGCGGGGCAGGGTGCCCCCGCCGGTGGAGGCCTGCCACTTGGCCGTGCTCGTCGCGGGAAACGGCCGGACGTAGACCTCGTAGCGGCCGGTCTCGTCCGACTGGTAGGCGAGCCACCGGCCGTCGGGCGAAAGGGCGGGCGCGCGTTCCTCGAAGGGCGTTGCGACGAGGGCGACGGTGTCGCCCGCGCGCGAGAGGCCGACGATGTCCCGCGGGGTCATGCGATAGATCAGCCACTCACCGTCCCGGGATCGAAGCGCTTCCTGGACGGGAGCGGCGAGGTCGAGCAGGAGTTCGGCCGGCGCGCTGCCGTCGGCCCGCTTCGACCAGAGGTCCGGCGTGATCCCCTGCAGCGAGACGTAGAGGACGTCCCGGCCGTCGGGCGACCAGGACGGGCGGTAGGCGGCCGGGCCGTCGAAGGTGATCTTGCTGAGCGGCCCGCGGGGCAGCTCCTTCACCCAGACCTGCTCCTCCCCCTCGGCGAAGATGCTGACCGCGAGGCGCCGGCCGTCGGGGGCAACGGCCAGCGTGCGCAGGTCCCCGACCCAGCCGGGGTCCACCGGCTCCACCGATCCGTCGAGGCCCACCCACACCACCTCCCGCGGATCGTCGCCCCGTCCGCCGGTGGTGTAGAGCAGCGTCCCCTCCGCGGACAGCGCCAGGTCCACCGCCCCGAACGGCCGTATGTTGAGACCGCTCGCCAGTGGCACCGGCTCGCCGGTGACCTCGAGCCGCTTCAGGTCGAACGGGGCGGCGAGGAGGGTCCCGTCCACCGTCACGTAGACGAGGTGGCCGGTGGGGGAATAGCGCGCGGTGATTCCGCGCAGGAGCACCCGGTGGGCCCCCCCGTCGGCGGGGACGACGCCGATGTCGGCCGTGCGCATGTCGCCCCCGCGGGCGATGGTGAAGAGGACGCCGCGGCCGCGGGGAAGCGCCTCGGGCCAGACGTGGTCGGTTTCGCTGGCTTCGCGGCTGACGACGGTGACCGTGTCCCAGGTGCCGCCGGCCGCGGACACCCGCAGGATGCCGGTGGTGCCGCCCCCGGTCAGGCCATCGAAGTAGATGTACCCGTCCTCGCTCCAGGTGGCGCCGTCGAGGCCGATGGCCGAGTCGGTGATGGCGACGGCGGGGCCGCCATCGAGCGGGGCGACCAGGATGCGCTGGGACTCGGTGATGAGGCCGGCGCGGCGGCCGTCGGGCGAGAGGAAGACGTGCGCCGGCTGGTCGGTGCCGGGGAGCGGCGTAGCCGAGAGTTCGTCACGGCGCCGCACCCAGACCCGCCGAACCCCCTCGCCGGGCCCGATGTAGGCGATCCGCGAGCCGTCCGGCGCGATGGCCACGCGGCCCCCGCGCCCGGCCACGATGCCCTGGTCGGCCGGGAGCGCGATGGCGAACCGGGAGACGGGCTTCGCGGGCACGGGCCGGAGCGCGAGCCAGGCGGCGAGGGTGGTGGCAGCCAGCGCGACGGCGGCGAGGGCGAAGACGGACAGTCGGACGGTCGGACGGTCGGGCGGGACTCTCGCGCCCGGGCTCCGGGCGGTGGTTGCCGAGGCCGGGTTGGCAAGGGCGGCGGCGAAGTCGGCCGCGGACGCGAAGCGGTCGGCCGGGAGCTTCTCCAGCGCGGTGAGCACCGCCGCCTCGACGTGGGGCGGGATGGTGTGGCGCTGGGCGGCCATCGGCCGCGGCTGCTCGGTGACCACGCGCGCCACGATCGCCTGCGCGGTGGAGCCGGTGAACGGCGGGTCGCCGGTGAAGAGCTCGTAGGCCACCGCGCCCAGGGCATAGACGTCGGAGCGCGCGGTGATCTCGCGCTCGCCCATCGCCTGCTCCGGCGACATGTAGTAGGGCGTGCCGAGCGACATGCCGGTCTCGGTCATGCGGTTGCCGCCCGCCTTGCTCGCGGCGAGCGCGATGCCGAAGTCCGCCACCAGCGCGCTGCCGTCGTGGATGAGGATGTTCTCCGGCTTGATGTCCCGGTGGATGACGTTGTGCCGGTGGGCATAATCGAGCGCGCCCGCCACCTCGGTGACGAGCCGCACCGCCTCGGCCACGGGGAGCTGCTTCTCGCGGGTGAGCCGGTCGCGGAGCGACTCGCCCTCGACGTAGGGCATCACGTAGAAGAGGAAGCCGTTGGCCTCGCCCGAGTCGTGGAGCGGGAGGATGTGGGGGTGCTGGAGGTTGGCCGTGGTCTTGATCTCGGCGAGGAACCGCTCGGCGCCGATCACCGCCGCCAGTTCCGGGCGCAGCACCTTCACCGCGACCCGCCGGTCGTGGCGCAGGTCGCGCGCGAGGTAGACGGTGGCCATGCCGCCGGCGCCGAGCTCGCGCTCGAGGTCGTAGCGGCCGGCGAGGGCGGCGGAGAGGCGGGAGAGGAAGGCGCTCATTGGCGGACTTTCGCCGCGAGGTCGGCGAGGAAGTTCTCGACCAGCACGACCTCCTGCCCCGCCTCCCGTACCGGCCGCCGGATCATCACGAAGCGGCGATCATCCGGGCCGACGTCGTACTGGGGCCGGTTGATGGCGTCGGCATACCCCGCGATGGAGAAGAGCGGGCGGGCACTGCCCGGGGCGAACCCGGCACCGGGCGCGACCGGGAGGCTCAGCAGCATGCCGCGGCTCTTGAAGAAGAGCTCGCGTCCACTGCGGGCCCAGCGGGGCTCCGTCCCGCCGCCCTGGGACACGGGATACCGGACCTGCATGTCCGGGAACGAGGCCACGTAGACTTCGGAGCGGCCCGAGCGATCGGACGTGAACGCCAGCCACCGGCTGTCGGGCGACAGCGCCACCTGGGTGTTGAAGCTGCTGTCCGAATGGACCACGGCGAGCGTGGTGTCGCCTCGCAGGCGCCTGGCATGGAACACGCCGAAGGAGGCCTGGTCGTCGGCCCGCAGGACCAGCCACTCCCCGTCGCGACTGAACTCGACTTCCCAGATGCCGACGGCAAGGTCGACCAGGAGCTGCGGCGGCCTGCTGCCGTCGGCGGGGCTGAGATAGACGTCATTGGCACCCGCCGCGGACGAGGCCGCGTTGGTGGTGGTGAACGCGACGGCGCGGCCATCCGGCATCCAGGACGGACGCCAGCTCCCCAGCTCGCCGCGGGAGATGCGGAGGCGGGAGCCGTCGGCGCGGCGGAGCCAGAGTTGCGTCACGGCCTCGCGCACGCTCACCGCAATGCTCCGGCCGTCGGGTGACAGCGCCGGGTATTCGAAGGCGCCGGTCCAGTCCGGGGCGAAGGGCTCCTCCGTTCCGTCGCGCGCCACCCAGACGAGCGTGGACTTGCTCAAGTCCTGCGTGCCCAGCGTGAGGAGGGCCGTCCCGGAGGCCGACATGGCGAACCCGTTCGGGGCGACGCCCTCCGTGATCGAGACTGCGCCGGAGGTGACGGCCATGCGGTCCAGGTCGAACCCGACCGCGAACAGTCCACCCTCCCGGCTGGTATAGACCAGGTGCCCGGTGGGCGCATACCAGCCACCCACCGCATCGGGAACCAGGAGCGTCGTCGTGTCGCGGGCAATGTCGTAGAGGTAGACCGCAGAGCCGCTGGCGCAATTGCCGGGGCACCCGGTGAACAGGAGCCCACGGCTCCCGGGCAGGGCCGAGAGCGTTGCGGGGTCGTCGCGGTGGGCCGGATTCGCGGGCCGCAGGATCGTGGCCGGTCCACCCTCCGCGGGAACACGCTCCAGGGCGCCGGACGCACTCACGTAGACCACCGAGCCGTCAT
>JAICEH010000148.1 GCA_025924275.1 Gemmatimonadales bacterium
CCTGGGCCCTTGGCGAGATCGAGGACACGAAGGCGGTGCCCACGCTCCGGAAGGCGCTCCGTGACCGCGAGGCGGCGGTGCGCGCGGAGGCCGCCGACGCGCTGGGCGACATCGAGTCGCCCGAGCCGGCGGAGGACCTCGAGCGGCTGGTGGGGAGCGATCCCGACCGGCGGGTTCGGCTCGAGGCGATCCAGGCGCTGGGCGACATCGAGGTGGCCCGCTCCGCGCCGGCGCTGGCCGCGGTGCTGGATGGGAGCGACATCGAGCTGAGCGTGGCCGCGGCCGAGGCGATCGCCAACCTGGACGAGCTCGCCCAGGCCCCCGCGCCGCTGGTGCGCGCCGCGAGCTCGGGCGACCCGCACCTCCGGCACGCAGTGGCCCACGCGCTGGGGGAGATCGCCGATCCCGCCACGGTGGCGGCACTCACCCGGCTCCTCAGCGACGCGGATCCCGAGGTGCGCCGCGCGGCCGTGGAGGGGCTGGGGGAGATCGGCTCGCGGGACGCGGTGCCGGCCCTCACCCGCGCGCTCTCGGATCCCGATCCGGAGATCCGGCGCGCGGTGGCGGAGGCGCTGGGGGAGATCGAGGAGGAGTAGGACGGGACGACGGGAGGACGGGACGAGGGGCCACCGGACGATCCATCCGGTGGCCCCTCGTGCGCTTCGCGAGGACTAGGTGCCGAGCGCCTTCCCGAAGAAGAGCCGGAAGTACCAGGGCCGGTTGGCCGCGTCGATGCTGTCCAGGGCATCGGAGAGCGGGAGCCCGTAGCGGATGTCCAGCCCGAAGAACTTGTCCCCCGCCACCCGCGCGATCTGCATCCCGAAGGGGAGGGAGAACTCGGTCCCGTTGACGTCGTCGCAGATGACGTCGTTGCCGTCGCAGGAGACCTTGAATGCCACCGCGACCCCGCCGTAGAAGCGGAACCGGGCGGCGCCCTGGGAGATCGGCACGGCCGCCCCGAAGGTGAAGGGGATCTCGATGTAGTCGATCCCCAGGTCCTCGGCGCCCTTCTGGACGTAGAGCGCCTCGAGCGAGGTGGCGGTCCGGCCGTGGTTCATCCCGACCATCAACCCGCCGGTGAACCCCCAGCGACTGTCGGTGGAGTTGTAGTAGTCGGAGATGTCGCTCAGCGTGGCCCCGCCGATGATGGCGCCGAAGCGCTGGCCGTAGCCCTGGGCGGCGGCCGGCGCGGGGAGGGCCAGGAGGGCGGCGAGGGCAAGCGTGGCGGCGGGGGTTCGCATGGGGCCTCGGGGTTGGGGGGGCGACAAGGCGGCTTGGCCTGCGCCAACATTCCATTCGACGGCCCTGCTGGCAAGAGCGGTCGGGGGCGTGCCCGGGGTGGCCGAGGATACCGGGACCCGACCCTGCGGCGGGAACGGCCGAATTCGCTAGCTTGGGGAGATGAACCTGCCGCTCCCCATCCGGCTCATCGCCAACGCGCAGGTGCACCGCGCCGAGGAGGTCCTGGCGCTCACCGACGCGGGCGAGATCCTCGCGGCGGACTTCCGGGTCGAGGGGATCCACGAGTCCGGCACCGCGGTGCCCTGGGGCTACCAGCTCGGCCGGCTGGTGAACGTGGACCACCACGCGCCGGTGGCGGCGATGGAGCGCCACGTGTCGAGCGCCGTCCTCGCCCTCGAGCTGGTGAACGTCCGCGGGCAGCCCGACGACGGCACCGTGGTCATCAGCCACTGCGACTGCGACAGCGTCCTCTCCGCCGGGATCCTGTCGGGCCGGCTCCCGCCCGAGCCCCGCTGGGGCGATGCCGCGGTGGCCGCCGACCACACCGGCGCCGAGGACCCGATCGCCGACCTGCTCCAGCCGCTGGACGACCTGCGGGACTGGGCGCTGAGCCTCCGGAGCCTCGACCAGCTCCTCGCCGGGGGGCCGCTCGACCCCCGGGTCCTGGCCCTCGCGGACCGCCGCCGGGAGCAGCGCGCCTTCCTCGCGGCCCACGTGGCCGCGGGGCGCTTCGAGCAGGACGGCCCGCTCGCCTGGTCCATCTTCGACCGGGAGGTGGACAGCGAGCTGGTCGCCCCGCTCCTCCCCGAGGCCACCCTGGTACTGTGCGTCCACCAGCATCCGGCGCATCCCGAGCGCTGGTGCTGCCGCATCCGCCTCGGTCCCGCGGCCCCGCCGGGGCTCTCGCTCCAGCGGCTCGGGATCGAGTCCCTCGACCCGGCCTGGGGCGGGCGGTGGAACGCCGGGAACAACAAGCGCGGCGGGGGGACGGCGATGGCCCCGGCCGAGTACGCCGCCGGGCTCGCCCGGCTGCTGGGGGCCGCCCAGCCCCGATGACCCACGACCAGCACGACCTCGACGTCCTGGCCCGCGCCATCGCCATCGCGGCCGAGATCCACGGCCGCCAGCGGGACGAGAACGGCGACCCGCGGATCCTGCGGGTGCTCCGCGCGATGATGATGGCCGATGGGGAGGTGGCCCAGACCCGGATCGTGGTGAGCGACATCCTGGCGAGCTCGAAGGAGTGGACCCTCGAGCGCCTCCGGGGCGAGGGGTTCGGGGACGACGTGCTCGGTGGGGACGGGAAGGCGGGAAGACGGAAGGACGGGAAGTAGCGTCCCGTCGTCCCGTCCTTCCGACTTTCCGTCCGTTAACTTCCCCCCGTGCCCCCCTTCCCCGCCCTCTCCCCCGCCCGCCTGTTCGACCGGCTCCGCGCCGGGAGCGACGCGCGGGACGAGATGCTCGGCGGCCCGATCCGGGGCGAACTCCTCGGGGCCGAGCACCTCGCCGACCGCGCCCGCGCGCTGGCCCGCGGCCAGCGGGTCCTCCCCGGGGTCCGCGGCCCCCGCCGCACCCCGCTCCTCGTCCGGCTCGACGCCACCGACCGCATCCTGCAGGAGGCCTTCGAGCGGCTCGCCACCGCCGCCGATGCCGACGTGGACGTGAGCCCCGCCGGCGTCTGGCTGCTCGACAACGGCCACGTGGTGGACGAGCACATCAGCGAGGTGCGGGAGAGCCTGCCGCGGGGCTACTACCGCGAGCTGCCCCGCCTCGCCGGCGGCCCGCTGGCGGGCTACCCGCGGGTGTACGAGGTCGCCATCGCCCTCATCTCGCACACCGAGGGCCGGATCGACGGCGACAACGTGGACCTGTTCATCGCCGCGTTCCAGGAGGTGGCCCCGCTCACCATCGGCGAGCTCTGGGCGATCCCCGCGATGCTCCGCCTGGGCCTGCTCGAGAACGTGCGCCGGATGGCGATCCGCACGGTCCGGCGGCTCGAGCAGGTGGAGGAGGCGGACGAGTGGGCCGGCCGGATCCTCGGCGCCGCCGATCAGGGCGCCGAGGTGCTGAGCGACGCCCTGGACGAGTTCGTGGCCGACCCGCCCGAGCGCTCGGCGATCTTCGTCTCGCGGCTCCTGGCCCACCTGCGCCCGTCGCGCGCGGAGTATCCGCCGCTGGCCTGGCTGGAGCACTGGCTGGCCGAGGACGGATTCCGCGCCGAGGACGCGGCGAGCCAGGCGGCCGAGCGGCTGGCCCACACCCAGATCATGATGGCGAACAGCCTCACCAGCCTGCGCGCGATCGCCCGGATCGACTGGCGCGGGGTGGTGGAGCGGCGGAGCGCGCTGGAGGCGGCGCTCCGCACCGACCCCGCGGGCTTCCACGCCCGGATGACCTTCGCCACCCGGGACCAGTACCGCCACGTGGCGGAACAGGTGGCGAAGCGCGGCACGCTGGGCGAGGTGGCGGTGGCCGAGCGCGCCGTGGCGCTGGCCGGCGCGGCCCTCGCGGAAGACCCCACGGACACGCGGCGGGGGCACGCCGGGTACTGGCTGGTGGACGAGGGCCGGGTCGAGCTGGACCGGGCGGCGGGGTACCGGCCGACGCCCGGCGAGCGGCTCCACCGGCTGGTGCTGGGACATCCCAACGTGGTGTTCGTGGGGGGAGTGGCCGCCGGCACCGCGATTGCCCTCGCCATCGCGCTCGGCCTGGCCGGGCCCGAGGCGCGGGTCGCCTGGCCCCTGGTGCTCGCCTTCACGCTGCTGCCGGCCGCCGACATCGCGGTGAACGTGATGAACCAGCTGGTGACGGCCTTCCTGCCGCCCCGGCTGCTCCCCAAGCTGGACCTCAACGTCCGCGGCGGGATCCCGCCCGAGTTCCGCACCGCGGTGGTGGTGCCGACGCTCTTCGGCAGCGTGGCCGCGGTGCGGGAGGCGCTCGAGCACCTCGAGGTGCAGTACCTGGCCAATCGCGAGGCCCACCTCCACTTCGCGCTGCTCAGCGACTTCACCGACGCGCCCACCGAGACGGTGGAGGGGGACGACGCCATCCTGGCGACGGCGGTGGCCGGCGTGCAGGCGCTCAACCAGCGCTATGCCCCCGAGACCGGCGACGCCTTCTACCTGCTGCACCGCCCGCGGCGGTGGAACCCGCAGCAGGGCGCGTGGATGGGCTGGGAGCGGAAGCGGGGGAAGCTGGCCGAGTTCAACCGCTTCGTCCGGGGCAAGGGGGAGGGCGCCTTCTCGGAGGTGGTGGGCGACCCGGTGCCGCTCCAGCAGGTGCGCTACGTCATCACCCTCGACGCCGACACGGTGCTGCCGCCCGACGCGGCGGCGCTGCTGGTGGGGGCCCTCGCCCACCCGCTCAACCGGGCGGTGTACGACGCGGGCCGGGGGCGCGTGGCCCGGGGCTACGGGATCCTCCAGCCGCGGGTGGGCGTCACGCTGCCGAGCGCGCACCGCTCGCGCTTCGCCTCGATCCACTCCGGGCATCCCGGCGTGGACCCCTACACCACCGCGGTGTCGGACGTCTACCAGGACCTCTACGGCGAGGGGAGCTTCACCGGGAAGGGGATCTACGACGTGGACGCCTTCGAGCAGGCGACCCACGGGCGCTTCCCCGAGAACACGCTGCTCTCCCACGACCTGATCGAGGGCAACTACGCCCGCGCGGGCCTCGCCACGGACATCAAGGTCTACGACGACTATCCCGCGCGCTACCTCACCTTCGCGCGGCGCAAGCACCGCTGGATCCGGGGTGACTGGCAGCTCCTCGGCTGGCTCACGCCGCGGGTGCCGGGACCCGACGGCCCGGAGCGGAACCGGCTCTCGCTCCTCTCCCGCTGGAAGATCCTGGACAACCTCCGCCGGAGCACGGTGGAGGTGGCCCAGCTCGCGCTCTTCGCGGCGGGGTGGACGGTGCTGCCCGGCGACCCGAGGCGCTGGACCCTCCTCGGCCTGGGTGCCGTGGCGGCGCCGTGGATCGTGGCGATGCTCCTCGCCGTGCTCCGGCCCCCGCTCGACAAGTCGTGGCGTGCCTACTACCGGGCGGTGGCGGGCGACGCCGCGACCAGCGTGCTCCAGGTGGCGCTCGCGGTGACCTTCCTGCCGCACCAGGCGTGGATCTCGCTGGACGCGATCGCGCGGACGCTGTGGCGCCTGTTCGTCACCCGGCGGAACCTGCTCGAGTGGCAGGCCGCGGCGCAGACCGAGCAGTCGCTGGCGGGGAGCGCGCGGGAGGCGTGGCGGCTGATGGCCCCGGGGATCCTGCTCGCCGCGGGCATCCTGCTCGGCGCCGCCGCCCTGGCGCTCCTCCGGCCGCCGGCCGGCGTGGACGCCGCCCGGCG
>JAICEH010000149.1 GCA_025924275.1 Gemmatimonadales bacterium
CCAGCTCCTCGGCGATGACCTGGCGGAGCCGCTCCGGCGTGAGCCGGATCCCACCCTCCAGCGTGACCCCGTGGCGGACCCACTGCCAGACCTGGGTCCGGGAGATCTCGGCCGTGGCGGCGTCCTCCATCAGGTGGTAGATCGGCACGCAGCCCTGGCCGCGAAGCCAGGCCTCGAGGTACTGCACCCCGACCCGCACGTTGTGCCGGAGCCCGGCCTCGGTCCGCGTCCCCTCGGGCACGCGGAGCAGGTCGTCCGGTCCCACCCGCAGGTCCGCCTGCATCACGTCCAGCTGATTGGGGCCGCGCATCCGCTCCAGGAAGGCCGTGCGGGCGAGGTCCACCAGCCCGGGGTGGGCCACCCAGGTGCCGTCGTGGCCGTCGGCGACCTCGCGGCGCTTGTCGGCGCGCACCGCCTCGAGCGCGCGCTCGTTGGCCGCCGGGTCGTCCCTGATGGGGATCTGGGCCGCCATGCCGCCCATCGCGAACGCGCCGCGCCGGTGGCAGGTCTGCACCACGAGCCGGGTATAGGCCCGCATGCAGGGCTGGGTCATCGTCACCTGCCCGCGGTCCGGGAGGATGGCGGCCGGGTCGGGCGCGTGGCACTTGATGAAGCTGAAGATGTAGTCCCAGCGGCCGCAGTTGAGGCCGACGGCGTGGTCCCGGAGCTCCCACAGGATCTCGTGCATCTCGAACGCCGCGGGCAGCGTCTCGATCAGCACGGTGGCCTTGACGGTGCCGACCGGGAGCCCGAGCGCATCCTGGGCGAAGCGGAAGGCCTGGTCCCAGATCCGGGCCTCGCGATGGCTCTCGAGCTTGGGGAGGTAGAAGTACGGCCCCGCCCCCCGCTCCACCAGCGCGCGGGCGTTGTGGAAGAAGAAGAGCCCGAAGTCGAGCAGCGCGCCGGGCACCGGGCGGGCGTCCACCATCAGGTGCCGCTCCGGGAGGTGCAGCCCGCGCGGCCGGACCAGCAGCAGCGCCGGCTGCTCCGCCAGCCGGTAGGCCTTGCCGCTCTGCGGGTCGTCCCAGGCGATGGTGCCGCGAACGGCGTCCAGGAGGTTCACCTGCCCCTGGATCAGGTTCTCCCACGTGGGCGAGGTGGAATCCTCGAAGTCGGCCATGAAGCAGTCCGCGCCGGAATTCAGCGCGTTGATGATCATCTTCCGGTCGACCGGTCCGGTGATCTCGACCACCCGGCGCTGGAGCGGAGCGGGGACCGGCGCCACCTGCCAGGCGCTCTCCCGGATCTCCCGGGTCTCGGGGAGGAACCCGAGCCGCTCCCCCCGGGCCCAGCGATCGCGCCGGCGCCGCCGCTCGGCGAGCGCGTCGTCGATCCGGGGACGGAAGGCCCGGGTGAGCGCGGCGACGAAATCCACTGCCTCGGGAGTCAGGATCTCGTGACAGCGCGGGAGGTTGGGTCCGCAGACCTCCTCGTCCGAGAGGGGCGAACGATGGAGATGCAGTGTGGTGGCCACGGGGCGGTCCTCCGGTCGGCTCAGGTGCCCAAGAAGGCAAGGGACGTGCTGGACGAACCGTAAACCTGACCGTGATGGAGTTCAATAACGGTATGTGTAACAACGAGTTATAGTGTAACAGCGAATTGACATGATACCGGTTAATCAGTAATGTCTGTCAATACCGTCGCGGAGGACCCACAGTATGTCGCAGCGCACCCTCGGCTCCCGCATTCGCCGGCACCGGCTGGAACGGGGCCTCACCCAGGCCGGGCTGGCCGAGCGAGTGGGGGTCTCGGCCAGCTACCTCAACCTGATCGAGCACGGACGACGCCGGGTGACGGGCGAGCTGCTGGTCCGGCTCGCGACCGCACTCGACCTGGATCTCCGCGCCCTCGGGGCCGACGGGGATGCCGAACTGGTGCCCGACCTGGTGGAGGCATTCGGCGACCCGCTCTTCGGCGACCGCCCGCTCCCGCGGCCCGAGCTCGAGGCACTGGTCGGGGAGGCCCCGGACGTCGCCCGGGCGGTGCTCCGGCTCTACCGGGCCTACGACGCGGCGCGCCAGTCGGTGGAGACGCTCTCCGCGCGGGAGCTGGACCGGACCGAGGCGGCGACCGTCGACCGGGTCCGGCTCTCGTCCGAGCAGGTGTCCGACTTCATCCAGCGGCAGATGAACTGGTTCCCCGTGGTGGAGGAGGCGGCGGAGCGGTTGTGGCGGGATGCGCGGCTGGATCGCGAGGGGCTCTACGGCGGGCTCGCGACGGCGCTGGACCGCGAGTTCGGGGTGCGGGTGCGCATCGCCACGGTCGAGGAACTCGGCGGCATCCTCCGGCGGTTCGACCCGGCACGCCGGGAGCTGGTGCTCTCGGAGACGCTCCGGCGCGGGTCGCGCAACTTCCAGTGCGCCACCCAGCTCGGCCTGCTCCGCGAGCGGGCCGCGCTCGAGGCCCTCACCGACGACCCGATGCTCGACACCGACGAGGCCCGCGCCCTGGGTCGGCTCGCGCTGGCCTCCTACTTCGCGGCCGCCGTCCTGATGCCGTACGCCGACTTCCACCGCGGCGCGGAGGAGACCCGCTACGACGTCGAGCTGCTGGGCCACCGCTTCCGGGTGGGGTGGGAGCAGGTCTGCCACCGGCTCACGACCCTGCGGCGCCCCGGGGCCACCGGGGTCGCCTTCCACTTCGTCCGGGTGGACGTGGCGGGCAACATCTCCAAGAAGTTCAGCGCCACCGCGGTCCGGTTCCCCCGGTTCAGCGGCCTCTGCCCGCTGTGGAACGTGCACGGCGCGTTTCTCCAGCCCGGGCGCGTCCGGGTCCAGCTGTCCCGGCTCCCGGACGGCAGCGCGCTCTTCTCGGTGGCGCGCACGGTGCAGCGCCACGCGGGCGGATGGCGGGCGCCGGCGGTGCTGCAGGCGGTGGGCATCGGATGCGACGTGGCGGAGGCGCCGCGCCTGGTCTACGCGGAGGGGATGGACCTGGCGAACCTGTCGGCCGCCGTGCCGATCGGGATCTCGTGCCGGGTCTGCGAACGGCTCGAGTGCGGGGCGCGCGCCTTCCCATCACTCCACCACCCGCTGCAGCTCGACGAGAACGTGCGGGGGATCTCGTTCTTCACGCCCGCGGCGCGCCCTCCCGGCGCCGCCTGAGGCGACCCCGGCTCAGGGCCGGAGCTCGGCCTGCATCCGGAAGTCGGCGCCGAGCACCACCGTGACGTCCACCCGGCGGAGGGTGTCCGGCTCCGACCGGACGACGCCCTGCCCCAGCGCCCCGCGCACCTGCTCGGCGGCGCCGGTCTCCCCGCGGCGGAGGAGGACCTGGGTGGAGTCGGTCCCGGGCCAGTTGCCGAAGCCGACCACATCGAGGCCCCGGCGGCGCAGTTCCCGGGTGACGCGCCGGGCCAGCCCGTCGCGCCCGCTGGCATTGAGCACTTCCACCACCACGCGGCGATCGCCGGAGGGAACGGCGTAGGCGGGGCCCCGGACCCGCTCCGCGCGGGGCCAGGCGGCGACGGCGACGGCCACGAGGATGAGCGTGGTCGCGACCGCCGTCAGCGCGAGGCGGCGAGGGCGTTCCAGAAGCGCAGCGTCGGTTCGGGGATCGGCCAGCCTTTGCGGACACCGTAGCTCACCCGGGCCCGCGCCACCTCGCGGAGCACGCCGCGCAGGTCGCCGGGGAGCCGCTCGGCGAGTTCGGCGCGGTGCGGCCCGTCGAAGGGCCGGCCGGGCTCGAGGAAGTCGGCGCAGTAGAGGATCCGGCCGACCATGTCCCACTCGGCGAGGCCCACGGAGTGGTAGCGCACGGCGTCAAGGACGCCGCGGTCGGTCTCTCCCTCGGCCTTGGCGCGGGCGGCCGCCGCCGGTCCGTGCACCAGATCGATCGGGCCCTCGGCGCTCGGGGCCCACTCGCGCAGGGTGGCCTCCGGCGCATCGCGCAGGGCGTCGTGCAGCCAGACCGCGCGCA
Organism: Gemmatimonadales bacterium; assembly: GCA_025924275.1. Lineage (GTDB taxonomy): Bacteria > Gemmatimonadota > Gemmatimonadetes > Gemmatimonadales > GWC2-71-9 > JAICEH01. The sequence goes on from JAICEH010000149.1 coordinate 3,919, forward strand.
GCCATCGGTTCCGCTCGGAATCGGGTACCCCGATGGCCTCGGCCCAGCCCGCCACCAGGGTCGCGACCCGCTCCACGTGCGCCATCCGGTCGGGGGTCATCTCCGCCCACGCCGGGGGGGTTGGCCGGAGGAGGGGCGACGTGGACGACCCCCGACCGGGCATCGCGGCTCAGCCCTCGGCGCGGAGCGCCGGACGGACCGGCCGGTTGCGCGCGTCCACGTGCACCACGAGCGGCACGTGGCGCCGCGCCTCCGCCTCGTCGTACTCGGCGTAGGTGATCACGATGACCAGGTCGCCGGGCAGCCCGAGGCGGGCGGCCGCCCCGTTGAGCTGCAGGGTGCCGGAGCCGCGGGGCCCCGGGATCACGTAGGTGGAGAACCGGTGGCCGTTGTTGACGTTGACGACCTGGACCTCCTCGTGCGGCACCAGGTCCGCCGCATCCATGAGGTCCTCGTCGAGGGTGAGCGACCCCTCGTAGTGCAGGTCCGCCGAGGTGATGGTGGCCCGGTGGACCTTCGACTTCATCAGGCGGCGCAGCATGTCAGCCAATCCCCTGTCCGAGGATCACGTTGTCGATCAGCCGGGTGGGTCCCACCCGCGCGGCGAGCACCGCCACGGCGTCATCCCGCGCCGGCGCGACCGGCTCGAGGGTGCCGGGATCCACGACCGCAATATACTCGGCGGCCACTTCCGGGCGCACATCCAGCACGGCGCGGGCGGCGGCCACGAGCGCGGCCGGGTCGGTCTCCCCGGCCCGGTACCGCGCCACCAGCGCGCGGAGCGCGGCCGGGATGGAGCCCGCCGCGGCGCGGTCGGTGGCATCGAGGTAGGCATTCCGGCTGCTCATCGCGAGGCCGTCGGGCTCGCGCACGGTGGGGACGACCACGACCTCCAGGGAGAAGTCGAGGTCGCGCACCATCTGGCGGACCAGCGCGGCCTGCTGCCAGTCCTTCTGGCCGAAGCAGGCCACGTCGGGCTGGACGATGTGGAAGAGCTTGGCGACGACCGTGAGCACCCCGGCGAAATGGCCCGGCCGGGCCGCGCCCTCCCACCGGTCGGCGGCCGGCCCCGGCACGACCCGGGTCGCGGCGCCCGGCGGGTACATCTCGCCGACGTCGGGCAGGAAGAGGGCATCCACCCCGCGCCCCGACGCGAGGAGCCGGTCCCGCTCGAGCGGGCGGGGGTAGCGCACGAGGTCCTCGCCCGCCCCGAACTGCAGGGGGTTCACGAAGATGCTCGCCACGGTCACGTCGGCCCGGCGTCGCGCCTCGTCCACCAGGTGGAGGTGGCCCTCGTGCAGCGCGCCCATCGTGGGCACGAAGCCGACCTGCCGGCCCTCGGCCCGCCGGGCCCGGAGCCAGGCGCGGAGCGCGTGCCCCGTGGTGACCTCGCGCATCAGTCGAAGCTCTGCTCCGGTCCGGGATACCGGCCCTCCCGGACGTCGGTGGCGTACCGGCCGACGGCGTCGCGGACGGCGTCGCCCAGCTCGGCATAGCGCTTGAGGAACTTCGGCTTGAACCCGGTGTTGAGCCCCAGCATGTCGGGCAGGACCAGCACCTGGCCGTCGCAGCC
>JAICEH010000150.1 GCA_025924275.1 Gemmatimonadales bacterium
CCCCGCCAGGTAGTCCGCGATGAACGCGTTCGCGTCGGTGCGGGAGAGGTCCTTCGCGTTCGCCACCTTGCGGCGGAACGTGGCGATCAGGTCGTTGGCGCGGAACTGCACGTAATTGAGCACCTCGGTGACCGTGTCGCCATGGACCAGGTCGGTCACCTCGTAGCCCGTCGGCGTGAACTGCACGTGCACCGCGTTGGTGTCGCCGAAGAGGTTGTGCAGGTCGCCCAGGATCTCCTGGTACGCGCCGGTGAGGAAGATGCCGAGGATGTAGGGCTGGTCGCCGTTCGGGGTGTGCAGCTCCAGGGAGGGCTTCCCCTTCCGGCCGCCGACGAACCGGTCGATCACGCCGTCGGAGTCGCAGGTGATGTCCTGGAGGGTCCCGAAGCGGGTGGGCCGCTCGTCCAGGCGGTGGATCGGCATGATCGGGAAGAGCTGGTCGATGGCCCAGTTGTCCGGCAGCGACTGGAAGACCGAGAAGTTGCAGAAGTAGTGATCGACCAGGGTCGCCTCGATGTGGGCCACCACCTCGGGATAGGCGTCCTTGTCCCCGCCGATCACCCGACGCACGGCGTTCACCGTGCAGAGGTAGAGCTGTTCCGCGTCGGCCCGGTCCTTGAGCGAGAACACGCCGGTCGCGAAGAGCTCCTGGGCGCGCTCCTTGGCGAAGGTCGCGTCGTGGAAGACCTCGCTCACCCGGTCCGCGGCCAGCTCCAGGTTCTCCCGCATCTCCACCAGGAGCGGGTGCGCGTCGGGGCCCAGGTCGGGTGCGACCGGATCCACCTGGGACTCCACGTCGATCACGTTCACCAGGAGCAGCGAGTGGTGCGCGGTGAGGGCCCGGCCCGACTCGGAGATCAGGTGGGGCATCGGCAGCTCCTCGGCGCGGCAGAGGGTGCCGATGGCGTGCACGATGTCGGTCGCGTACTCGCGGATCGAGTAGTTGACGCTGGCGGTGCGGGTGCTGCGGGAGCCGTCGTAGTCCACGCCGAGGCCGCCGCCCACGTCGACGTGGCTCACCGTGAACCCGCGCCGGCGGAGCTCGACGTAGAACCGGCCGATCTCGTCGAGCGCGCGGCGGATGTAGCGGATGTCGGTGATCTGGCTGCCGAGGTGGAAGTGGATCAGCTTGAGCAGCTCGGGGCGCCCGATCGCCTCCAGCTTCTGGCAGAGCCGGTGGAGCTGGTGCGCGGTGAGCCCGAACTTCGACTTCTCGCCCCCGCTCTTGGCCCAGCGGCCCACGCCCTCGGCCGACAGCTTGATCCGGACGCCCACCGAGGGCGTCACCCCGAACTCGTCGGCCACCCGGAGCAGGGTGTCGAGCTCCGAGGGCTGCTCCAGCACGATGAACACCTGGTGGCCCAGCCGCTGGCCGGTGAGGGCGAGGCGCATGAACTCCTCGTCCTTGTACCCGTTGCAGACGATCAGGTGGTCGGTGCTCTCGGTGAGCCCGAGGATCGCCTGCAGCTCGCCCTTGCTCCCGCACTCGAGGCCGACCCCGTGGGCCGCGCCGAACTCGACGATCTCCTGCACCACGTGGCGCTGCTGGTTCACCTTGATCGGGTAGACGGTGGTGTAGGCGCCCTCGTAGCCGTTGTCCCGGATCGCGTGGGCGAACTCGCCGGCCAGCAGCTCGATCCGGCTCTTCAGGATGTCGGAGAAGCGCAGCAGCAGCGGGAGGCCCACCCCCTGCTGGTTCAGGTCCATCGCCAGGTCGTAGAGGTCGAGCCCGTGGTCGGACCGGGGGTCCGGATGGACCGTCACGTGGCCCTGCTCGTTCACGCGGAAGTATCCGAGGCCCCAGCCCTTCTGGTTGTAGAGCTTTGCCGAGTCCGCGGTGGTCCACTGCCCGTTGGAGATCGCGTCCTGCCTGTGGGAGACGGGGTATAGGATAAGGCCGAAGGGGCGTGGGAACCAGACGGTCGCCGGTATATTCCGCCCTGGACTCTCGAGGGGAGCGGCGATGCGCTGGTCGTTCGCGGTGGGGCGGATCGGGGAGACGGTGATCCGGGTACACGCCACCTTCCTGCTGCTGGTCGCCTGGTACGCCTGGGGGGCCTATGCCGAGGGCGGCACGCCGTCCGCGATCCGCGGCACGGTCTTCCTGCTCTCGCTCTTCGGCTGCGTGCTGCTCCACGAGTTCGGCCACATCGGGATGGCCCGCCGGTTCGGGATCCGCACGCCCGACGTGGTCCTGCTGCCGATCGGCGGCCTCGCGCGCCTGGAGCGGATGCCCGAGGAGCCGAAGCAGGAGCTCCTGATCGCGGCGGCCGGCCCCGCGGTCACCCTCCTGCTCTGCGGCCTCTTCGCGCTCGTGGTCCACCTCCAGGGCGCGGGGCTCGTGCCCGGGCGCGGCGCCCCCTGGGAGTGGTCGCTCCCGCTGGCGCTCTTCGCCGCCAACGCCGGCCTCCTCGTCTTCAACCTGATTCCCGCCTTCCCCATGGACGGCGGGCGGGTGCTCCGCGCGGCCCTCGCCAGCCGGCTCGGCCTCGGGCGCGCGACCCGCATCGCGGCCGGCATCGGCCGCGCCTTCGCGATGGCCTTCGGGTTCTGGGGACTGGTCAACGGCCAGGTCGTGCTGGTCCTGGTGGCGCTCTTCATCTTCCTCGGCGCCACCGCCGAGGCGCAGGCGGTGGAGACCCGCCTCGCCGGGCGGGGACTTACCGTCGGCCGGATGATGCTGACCCGGTTCGACCGGCTGCCGATCCACGCCCCGCTCCAGCGCGCGGTGGACCTCCTGCTCGCCGGCGACCAGCGCGAGTTCCCCGTGGTGGACAACCTCGGCCGCCTCGAGGGCCTGCTCACCCGCGACCACCTGATCCGGGCCCTCAGCACCGCCGGGCCCGCGACGCCCGTCGGCGAGGCGATGAGCCCCGGCGTCCGGGCGCTGTCCCCCGACCTGGACTTCGACCAGGCCCTCGCGGCGCTCCGGGAGAGCGGCCTCCCGGCGCTGCCGGTGGTGGACGCCGGGGGAAGCCTGGTGGGGCTGCTCTCCCTCGACAACCTCACCGACCTGCTGCTCGTGCGCCGCGCGCAGGGGGAGGGGGGAAATCCGGATGCGCGCGCGTGACCCGCATCACCGTCACGCCGCCCGGAAGGGGCTAGATCGAAGGGTGGCGGACTGCGGTCGACGTCCGCGGGGGATGCCTGACCAGGTCCGCCCGCACCGCCAAGGAGGTCCCTCAATGCGTCCGCTCTCCCTTGCCCTCGCCGCGCTCGCCCTCGGGTCGGCGCCCCTGCTCGCCCAGGAGCCGGCGAAGCCCGACAAGCCGGTGCCGCCGACCGAGGCGCCGGCCGCCAAGCCGGCCCAGCCCCCGATGGACCAGTACCAGTGGGGCAAGGCGCCGCCCGGCCTCCCCGAGGGCGCCGAAGTCGCCGTCCTCAAGGGCGACCCGACCAAGCCCGGTCCGTTCACGATCCGGCTCCGCCTGCCCGACGGCTATCGGGTCGCCCCGCACTCCCACTCGGCCGCGGAGGATCTCGAGGTCGTGAGCGGCGTGCTCCTGGTGGCGCACGGGCCCAACATGCGGTCGGTCGGTCCGGCCACGCTCGAGGCCGGCGCCAAGCTCTCCCTTGCCGCGGGGACGCCGCATTCGGTGACGGCCCGCGGGATCACGATCATCGAGATGTCGTCCACCGGACCGTTCGACATCAAGTACGTCAACCAGGCTGACGATCCCCGCGGCACCGGCACCTGAGCCGGCCTCCGGGGGACCCCCTCAGCGATGGTTCATCGACAGCGTCCCCGCCGGAAATCGGCGGGGAGGCAGTCGAACCCTCCGCTCGCCCAGAGCCCGGCACCGGCTGCCCGTGCCGCAGCCTGGGCGGCCCGCACCCGGTCGGCATAGCGCACGTCCGGGGCGACGGTATAGAGTACCGCCCAGCCCTCGCGCACCATCCGCTCGTTGAGCAGGATGTCCCGCCGCCAGGCCCAGGCCAGGGTCCGGCCGTAGCGATCGCGCGGGGTGACGTCCGCCTCGAGGCGAATCGTGGCGCCCGCCGGCGCGAGCGCGCGCAGCCGGTCGCGGGAGGGGGCGAACCACTCGCCCTGCTCCCGCTCCGGAGCGTCAATGCCGATCAGCCGCACCCGCCGGCCATCCTGGCAGCGAAGCGTGTCGCCATCGGTCACCGCGGCCACGACGCAGGCCGGCAGCTCGGACGCCCGGGCTGGCGGCGCCGACGGGGCGCAGCCGGGAACCGCCGCCGCGAGGGCAAGCACGACCGCTGGTTTCATCTGCGGCAATCTACCCCGACCCGCCGAGCCGACGATGCCGACCCGGGAACTCGCGTCCACCCTCGATGCCGCGCCGGAAGCGGCGTGGGCCTGGCACCTGCGCGCCGGGGCGCTCGAGCGGCTGGTGCCGCCCTGGGAACAGGTCCGGGTGGTGGAGCGGCGCGGCGGCATTCTCGATGGGGGGACGGTCGAGCTCCGGGTCGGCCGGGGGCCCCTGGCCCGGCGTTGGGTGGCGCGGCATCGCGACGCGCGGCCGCCGCACGGTTTCGTGGACGAGCAGGTGGACGGCCCCTTCGCGCGCTGGATCCACGAGCACCGGCTCGAGCCGGCTGGCCCGGGCCGCACGCGGCTGGTCGACCGGGTGGAGTACGAGCCGCCCCTCGGGGCGGCGGGGGCAGCCGCGGACTCCCGGTTCATCCGCGGCCGGATCGACCGCGCCCTCCGCTACCGCCACGCCACGCTGGCCGGGGACCTGGCTGCGCACCGCCGCGCCGGCCTCCCGCCGCTCACCATCGCCATCACCGGTGCCTCGGGACTCCTCGGGTCGGCACTCACCCACTTCCTCACGACCGGCGGCCACACCGTCAGGCCCGTGGTGCGGCGTCGGCCCCGTCCCGGGGAGGTCGCCTGGGATCCGGACGCCGGCACCATCGACCGCGCCGGCCTCGAGGGGGTGGACGCCGTGCTCCACCTCGCCGGCGAGAGCATCGGGGCCGGACGCTGGGACGCCGCGCGCAAGCGGCGGATCCGGACGAGCCGGGTCGACGGCACCCTGTTGCTCGCGGAGGCACTGGCGGCGATGGAGCGGAAGCCCCGCGTGCTGGTCTCCGCCTCCGCGGTCGGGATCTACGGCGAGCGGGACGACGAGGCGCTCACCGAGGCGAGCGCACCGGGGGCCGGGTTCCTGGCCGAGACCGCGAGGGCCTGGGAGGCCGCGACGGCACCCGCCGCGGAAGCGGGCATCCGGGTAGTGCACCCCCGGTTCGGCATGATCCTCACCCCGGCGGGCGGGGCGCTGGCGCGGATGCTCCCGGTGTTCGAGCTGGGCGGTGGCGGGCGGCTGGGCGGCGGGCGGCAATGGTGGAGCTGGGTGAGCCTCGACGACGCACTGGATCTGGTGCTCCACGCCCTGGCCACGCCCAGCCTCTCGGGGCAGATCAACGCCGTGGCTCCCGGAAGCCTCACCAATCGCGCCTTCACGGAGACCCTCGGCGAGGTCC
>JAICEH010000151.1 GCA_025924275.1 Gemmatimonadales bacterium
AGCGGTTCGGCGAGCAGGTGGTGCTCGACGGGGTGGATTTCGTCGTGGAGGACCAGGAGACGGTGGCGCTGCTCGGACCGTCGGGCACCGGGAAGAGCGTGCTCCTCAAGCACGTCATCGGGCTCATCAAGCCGGATGCCGGCACCATCGAGGTGGACGGCCAGGACGTGGCCCACCTCAAGCGGAAGGACCTCGCCCGGCTCCGGACGCGGATCGGGTACGTGTTCCAGAACGGTGCCCTGTTCGACTCGATGGACGTGTTCGAGAACATCCGGCTCGGCATCACCAACGAGGTGCAGTACGCGGACCGGCCCTACGTGGAGGAGCGGGTGGCACGCTGCCTCCAGCTGGTGAACCTGGCCCCCGAGACCGCCGCGAAACTCCCGGCCGAGCTCTCGGGGGGGATGCGGAAACGGGTGGGCATCGCGCGGGCGGTGGCGGGGAATCCGGACTACCTGCTCTACGACGAGCCGACCTCGGGCCTCGATCCCGTGAACGCGGACATCATCGACGAACTGGTCGAGCACCTCGCCGAGGAGCTCGGGGTGACGAGCGTGATGGTGACCCACGACGTGCGCGGGGCCTTCCGCGTTGCCGACCGCATCGCCCTCCTTGCCGAGGGGAAGATCGTGCTCCAGGGAACGCCCGCGGAGTTCCGGGCGTCGGACCATCCCAAGGTCCGGGCGTTCCTCGAGCGCGACTTCGCCGACGCCACGCTCCCCGACTGACGGAGCCCATATGGACCTGCACTACAAGCGCGAGGCCACGGTGGGCGCCCTGGTGATCGCCGGGATCGCGTTCTTCGTCGTCGGCACGATGTGGCTGGGCGGGAAGGACTTCTCCGGTGCCGACCACACGATGGCCCGGTTCTCCGACGTCGGCAACCTCAAGAAGGCCTCGCCGGTGACCGTCTCCGGGGTGCCGGTCGGCAAGGTGGAAGAGGTGGTGCTCCGCGGCGTGGGCGACGTGGCGGTCTACATGACGCTGCCGGGCACCATCCCGCTCAAGGCCGATGCCCGGGCGGAGATCGTCTCGGTCGGGCTGGTGGGCGACCAGGCCATCCGGCTCCTGCCGGGCAGCGCCGCGGAGCCCCTGCCGGCCGGGGCGGAGATCCCGGGCACGATGGCCAGCGGCTTCGCCGACATCGGTGCCGACCTCGGCGCGCGGGCCGGCCGGGTGCTCGAGGGCGCCGAGCGCTTCACCGCGGAGGAGAACGTCGTGCTGCTGCGCCAGACGCTCACCTCGATCGAGCGGCTCACCCGCACTCTGGCGGACCCGAAGTTCGCGCCGACCGCCGAGCTCACCCAGACCCTCGAGGCCCTGCGGCGGGTCCTCGAGCGGACCGACCGGGCCCTCGCCGACAGCACCACGCGGCGGACCCTGGCCCGGCTCGACAGCGTCACCGCGAGCTTCGACACGCTCGCGCGGCAGGCGGCCTCGGCCAGCTCGCGGCTCGACACCCTGCTGGCCAACGTGAACGCCGGCCGCGGGACGCTGGGCAAGTTCGCGGCCGACAGCGGGCTGTACCAGGACCTGCGGGAGACCAACCGGTCGCTGCAGGAGCTGCTCCGGTCACTGGCGAAGGAGCCGGGGCGGCTCAACGTCGAGGTCAAGATGTTCTGACATGCTGAGCCTCACCTTCCTCGGCACCGGTGCCGCGATCCCCACCCTCGACCGCAACGTCTCCGCGCTCGCGCTCCAGCGCGAGGGCGAGACGCTGCTGTTCGACTGCGGCGAGGCCACCCAGCGGCAGATGATGCGCTACGGGATCGGCTTCACCCTGCGGGAGATCTTCTTCACCCACTACCACTCGGACCACATCCTGGGCCTGACCGGCCTGGTGCGGACGCTGGGGCTGCAGGACCGCACCGAGCCGATGACGCTCTACGGCCCGCGGGGCGCAGGGCGGATCCTCGGCGGGCTCCTGGCGGTGGGAGTGGAGCGGAACCGGTTCCCGGTGGAGGTCGTCGAGCTCAAGCCGGGCGACCGGCTGGGGCGCGGCGACCACGACGTCGTCGTGTTCGAGACCGATCACCGGGCCGACACCGTGGGGTACGCGCTGGTCGAGCACGACCGCCTGGGGCGGTTCCACCCGGAGCGCGCCCGCGAACTCGGGATCCCGGAGGGGCCGCTCTGGGGCCGGCTCCACCGGGGCGAGGCGGTCGAGCTGCCCGACGGCCGCCGGGTGGCGCCGGCCGACCTGGTGGGCCCGACCCGGCCCGGCCGCACGGTGGTGCTCAGCGGCGACACTCGCCCGGCGCCCGGCCTCCTCGAGGCGGCGCGGGGCGCGGACCTGCTGGTGCACGAGGCGACCTTTGGCGACGAGGAAGCCGCCCGGGCCCGGGAGACCGGGCACTCGACCGCGTCGCAGGCGGCGCGCGTCGCGGCCGAGGCCGGGGTCCGCCGGCTGGTGCTGACCCACATCAGCGCCCGGTACTCGCGCGAGGCACCCGAGCTCCTGGCCGAGGCGCAGGCGGTGTTCCCCGAGACGACGATCGCGCGCGACGGGATGGTGCTGGAGGTGCCGTTCCCCGACGCCTGATCGCCGGCCCGCCCCATTATCTTCGCTGGACCATGACCGCCACCCCCTCGCCCGGCTGGACCATTCCCGTCGAGTCGTTCGTGCTCGACAACGGCCTCCGCGTGGTGCTGAGCCCGGACCGGAGCGCGCCCACCGTCGTGGTCGCGGTCTACTACCGCGTCGGGTTCCGGTCCGAGCCGCGGGGCCGCTCCGGCTTCGCCCACCTCTTCGAGCACCTGATGTTCCAGGGGTCGGCCAACCTCGGGAAGATGGAGTTCATCCGCCTGGTCCAGGCCAACGGGGGGATCCTGAACGGGTCCACCCGGCACGACTTCACCAACTACTTCGAGGTCCTGCCGGCCCACAGGCTGGAGACCGCACTCTGGGCCGAGGCCGACCGGATGCGGAGCCTCGACATCTCGGAGGAGAACCTCGCGAACCAGCGCGACGTGGTGAAGAACGAGATCCAGGTGAACGTGCAGAACCAGCCCTACGGCGGCTTCCCCTGGCTCGACCTGCCCCAGCTTGCCTTCGAGAACTGGGCCAACGCCCACGACTACTACGGCGACTTCCGCGACCTCGACGCCGCGTCGCTCGAGGACGCGCGCGCCTTCTTCCGGACCTTCTACACCCCCAACAACGCGGCCCTGGTGGTGACCGGCGACTTCGATCCCCCGGAGGCCCGGGCGATGGTCGAGCGCCACTTCGGCGGCATTCCGCGGGGCCCCGAGCCGCCCGCCGTCGACAGCGGCGAGCCGCCACCGGCGGCGGAGAAGCGGGCCACCCGGGTGGACCCGCTGGCCAACCGCCCGGCGCTCGCTGTCGGGTGGCAGATGCCGCCGCGGGGCACGCCGGCCCACCGGGCGATGTGCCTGGTGGACCGGCTGCTGCTCCAGGGCGACGACAGCCGGCTCACCCGCGTGCTGGTCAAGGAGCGCGGGCTCACCGGGGAGGTGAACGGCGGCATCAACCTCCTGGGAAACGCCTGGAACTACGCCGGCCCGATGCTCTGGACCGTGTCTCTGCTGCACGACGCGGACCGGCCGGCGGACGAGGTCCTCGCCGCCCTGGACGGCGTCATCGCAGGGTTCGTCGAGCGGCCGGTGCCCGCCGCGGAGCTGGCCCGCGCCCGGGTCAAGCTCCGCTCCGCCCTGTACGACCTGGTGGGCGGCACCTTCGGTTTCGGCCGGGCGGACCTGCTCGCGAGCTTCGCGCTCTTCGACGGCGATGCGGGGCGGATCAACCGGATCGAGGCGGAACTGGCCGAGGTGACGCCGGACCTGATCCAGGCCACGGCCCGCGAGTGGCTCCGGCCGGCCAACCGCACGGTGCTGGTGGTCGAGCCGGGCGTGGAGGCGGTGGCGTGACCCGCCAGCGGCCCCCGGCCGGCGGCAAGCCGCGGGACTTCACCCTGCCCGAGGTGGAGTCCTTCACGCTGGCCAACGGGATGACGGTGACGCTGGTGCCCTGGGGCAGCATCCCCAAGGCGTCGGTGAGCCTGGTGGTGCGTGCGGCCAGCCTGAACGAGGGACCGGACGAGACCTGGCTCGCGGAACTGGCCGGGGACCTGCTGCGGGAGGGCACGCTCGACCGCAGCGCCCGGGAGATCGCCGAGGCGGCAGCGGGGATGGGGGGCTCGCTCCGGATCTCGACCGGCTTCGACCAGACCAGCCTGGCCGGCGACGTGCTGGGGGAGTCGGCGCCGGACCTCGTGGGGCTGCTGGCGGAACTGGTGCGGCGCCCCCTGCTCCCGGAATCGGAGCTGGCCCGCCTCCGGCAGGACCGGCTCCGGGAGCTCGCCGTGGCCCGGCAGCAGCCCGACCAGCTGGCCCTGGAGGCGTTCCGGAAGGCGCTCCACGGGACCCACCCGTACGGCCGACTCTTCCCGGACGAGGCGACCCTCGCGGGCTTCACCATCGCGCAGGTGCGTGCCTTCCACGAGGCGAACTTCGGTGCGCGCCGGGCCCGGCTGTACGTGGCGGGCCGGTTCGACGCCCGGGCCGTGCGGGCCGCGGCCGAGGAGGCCTTCGGCGGGTGGGCAGCGGGACCCGAACCCCTGGTGTTCCCGCCCCGCCCGCGCGCACGGCGCGAGCTCGTGGTCGTGGATCGCCCCGGCGCTCCGCAATCCACCCTGATCGTGGGCACACCGGTGCTCGATCCGTCGCACCCCGACTGGATCCGGTTGCTGGTGGCCAACGCGCTCCTCGGCGGAACCTTCGCCAGCCGCATCACGAGCAACATCCGCGAGGAGAAGGGCTGGACCTATTCGCCGTCCAGCGCGATCTCGGCGCGGTTCCGCGACGCCTACTGGGCGGAGCAGGCGGACGTCACCACCTCGGCGACGGGGGCGAGCCTGGGGGAGATCTTCCGGGAGATCGAGCGGCTTGGCGCCGAGGAACCGCCGGAGGCGGAGCTGGACGGGATCCGAAACTACCTGGCCGGCACCTTCGTGCTGCAGAACTCGAGCCGGCAGGGGCTCCTGGCCCTCAAGGGCTTCCTCGACCTCCACGGCCTGTCGGAATCCTACCTCCAGACCTACGTGCAGTCGGTGCACGGCACCACGCCGGCGGAGGTCTCGCGGCTGGTCCGGGAACAGCTGGTGCCGGGCCGGATGCTGATCGCGGTCACGGGCGATCGGGCGGCCATCGCCGGTCAGCTCGCGCCCTGGGCGCCCGAAGGCGCCGCCGCCTGATCGGTCCGGGCTGGCGATCCGGCCCAGCCGCGCCTATCTTTTCCGCCCTGCCGGGGCTGTAGCTCAGCTGGGAGAGCGCTGCAATCGCACTGCAGAGGTCAGGGGTTCGACTCCCCTCAGCTCCACTCCGAATTCGCGACGGGCCGCCCCGAGGGGCGGCCCGTCACGTTTTCGGGGGAGCAGGGAGCAGGGAGCGGGTAGCGGGGAGCGATCCATCCCG
>JAICEH010000152.1 GCA_025924275.1 Gemmatimonadales bacterium
GCGAGATGGCCGACGCCCTGCTCCTCTCCAGCCAGCGCGTGGTGCCGGCGCGGGCCGCCGAGACCGGCCACGTCTTCCGCCACCCCGACCTGCGCGGGGCGCTCCGCCACCTGCTCGGCCGCAGCTGAGCGCCGGCCGCTTCCGGGCGGCGCTAACTTGCCTGACTGTCGCCCGCTCCCCGCCCTGCCGTGGTCCTCGTCTCCGGCGGCATGGACTCCGCCACCGTCCTGGCCCTGGCCCGGGCCACGGGCTTCGCCGCCCACGCGCTCAGCTTCCGGTACGGCCAGCGGCACGCCGTCGAGCTCGAGGCCGCGAGCCAGGTGGCCCGCGCACTGGGTGCGGCCACCCACCGGGTCGAGGACGTGGACCTCCGGAGCCTTGGCGGGTCCGCGCTCACCGCGGACCTCCCGGTGCCCAAGGACCGGAGCGGCGGCGAGATCGGGCACGGCATCCCCCCTACCTATGTGCCGGCACGCAACACCCTGTTCCTGGCGTACGCACTCGCGTGGGCCGAGGTCATCCCGGCCCGGGACATCTTCCTCGGCGTCAATGCGCTCGACTACAGCGGCTACCCCGACTGCCGGCCCGAGTTCCTCGCGGCCTTTGAGCGCGTGGCCAATCTCGGCACCCGGCTCGGCGTCGAGGAGGGCAGCTTCCGGATTCACGCCCCGCTGCTCCACCTCACCAAGGCCGAGATCATCACCCGCGGGCGGGACCTCGGCGTCGACTTCGGGCTGACCCGCACCTGCTACGACCCCGACGCGGCCGGTGCCGCCTGCGGCCGCTGCGACGCCTGTGCCCTCCGGCTCCGGGCGTTCGCGCAGCTCGGGCTGACGGATCCGGCGCCGTACCAGCGTCGGGCTGGCGGATAGTCGGACAGCCCACTGTCCGACTGCCCGACTGTCCGACTGTCCGACTGTCCGACTGTCCGACCCGCTTACCTTTCCCCCATGTCCTACGCGGTCAAGGAAGCGTTCTACACCCTGCAGGGGGAGGGCGCCCAGGCGGGGCGACCGGCGGTCTTCTGCCGGTTCGCCGGGTGCAACCTCTGGTCGGGCCGCGAGCCGGACCGCGCCACGGCGGTCTGCACCTTCTGTGACACCGACTTCGTCGGCACCGACGGCCCCGGTGGAGGGAAGTTCGGTACCGCCGCCGAGCTCGCGGGGCACGCCTCGGCCATCTGGGACGGCGGGGATCCCGCGCGCCGCGCCGAGCGGACGGGCGCCGGTCGGGGCCCTCGGCGAGCGCTGGTCGTCTGCACCGGGGGGGAGCCGCTGCTGCAGCTGGATGGGCCCCTCGTCGACGCCTTCCACGCCGAGGGCTTCGAGGTCGCCGTGGAGACCAACGGGACCCAGGATCCACCTCCCGGCCTCGACTGGGTGTGCGTCAGCCCGAAGGCCGAGGCCCCCCTCCGCCTCCGCACCGGTGACGAGCTCAAGCTGGTCTATCCCCAGCCCGAAGCGCCCCCGGCACGGTTCGAGGATCTCGCCTTCCGCCACTTCTTCCTGCAGCCGATGGACGGACCGGCGCGGGAGGCGAACACCCGTGCCGCCATCGCCTACTGCCTCGCCCATCCGCGCTGGCGGCTGAGCCTGCAGACCCACAAGCTCGTCGGCCTGCCCTGACCCCCACGGACCCGCCCATGGACACCGCCGGGTACAGCGATCGCATCCAGCACGCGCTCGCGTTTGCCGCCAAGCACGTTCCCCCGCAGCGGGCCACGGCCCGGGTCGTGCCGAGTGCACCGGCGCTGGTGGGGGCGGGCGTGGCACTGCTGCTCGCGAGCCACGGCGCGGACGAGGCGACTCTGGTCGCCACCATCCTGCGTCCCTCGGTGCAGGGGCCGTCGGGCCAGCTCGACCGGATCCCGGCCAAGTTCGGACCCGAGGTCGGCGAGCTCCTGCGGGCGCTCGCGCCCCTTCCCCTCGGCTGGGCCGTCGGGGCCGGGGGGCGGGAGGCGCGCCGGCGGGCGCTGGCGCTGGCGGGGATGGCGGCGGGTCGTACCCCGCTGGTGATGCTGGGAGAGGCGGTCCACGCCTGCGGCATCTGGGCAGCGACCGCCCGCCGACTGGGCCCGGAATACACCGGGGAGATCCCCCTCTACCGGGCCGAAGCGCTGGAGTGGTACGTGGGGTTGGCCGGCGCCTTCGAGCACGGTGCGGCGGCGAGCCGCGGCGAGTTGATCCGGGACCTGCGGCAGCTGGGAGCCGACCTGGTGCGGGTCCTGCCCCGCGCGGAGGGGTGAGCCGGGCCTGTTCGGCGCCGGAAGCCCTTGGTAATATTCAGGATGACCCTCCTCCCCTCGGGTCCGGCAATCTCGTCCCTGCCCAGTGCCTTCGCCGCGGCCTGCCGGCTGTCGCGCACCGAGGCCGAGCTCTTCGAGCGTTGCCGGGACGCGCTCGTCCGTCGCTTCGGGACCCAGCGGATCTGGCTCCGGATCTCCGGCCCATCAGTGCAGCTTCCCCGGGTCGGGGCCGCGGAGGGCTTCGACCAGGCCGAGGAGGTGGCCCGGCTCGCGAGCGGCGAGACCGAGGTGGCCATCCTGGCCGAGCCGGGGATCGCCCCGGAGCTCCGCCGGGTGGCGCTGCCCCTCGCGCTGGGTCTCTCGGTCGTCCTCGAGCTGCGGAGCATCCTGCTGGAGCGGCAGGGTGCCCTCGACGATGCCGCCTTCCAGCTTCGCGCGCTCCGGCAGGTGGCCCGGCTGCTCTCCTCGGTGCATTCATCCGAGGAGACCGAGCAGCTGATTCTCGACTTCATGGCGGAGGTCTTCTTCGCCTGGTGGGCCGCGCTCTACCGGGGGGTGAGCGGCGAGGGGGAGTACCGCGCCAAGGTGTACCGGGCGCTCCGCGACCGGGGCACGCCCGCGCCGATCCCGCAGGCGGGGCTCGACGCCGCGCTCCCGCCCGGCAGCGCGGTGAGCTCCTGCGAGGACGTGGCCATCGCGGCGCTGGTGCCGGAGGGCACCGAGCTCCTGGTGCCGATCGATGCCGGGGCGGAGCGGATGGCGCTGATGGTGCTGGGGCCCCGGATCAGCGGCAAGGCCTACGGCCGCGCGGAGCAGGAGCTCGCGGGCACCCTCTCCTTCGCGGCCGCGATCGCGCTCAAGAACTCCGAGCTGGTCGAGCAGCTCCACAGCGCCGCCACGACGGACCAGCTGACCGGCCTGCTCAACCGGCGGGCGATCGAGGACCGGCTGCAGGCCGAGCTCTCCCGTGCCACGCGGCACCAGCTCAAGACCACCATCATCCTGATCGACCTCGACCGGTTCAAGGACATCAACGACACGCTCGGGCACGCGGCCGGCGACCGGACCCTGGTGGAGATCGCCGGCCTCCTGCGGCAGCAGTGCCGCTCCCTCGACGTGATCGGCCGGCTGGGCGGGGATGAGTTCCTGGTCATCCTTCCCTGGACCAGCAGCGAGGAGGCGATGATCTTCGTCCAGCGCCTGCAGCGCGCGATGAGCGAGCGCGCCGCGCAGCTCCGCGAGCCCGGCCTGCAGACGCTGAGCCTCGGGATCGCCGAGGCGCCGCGCCACGGCCGCACCGTGTCCAGCCTGCTCGCGGCGGCGGACACCGCCCTCTACAAGGCCAAGCGGGGGGGACGCAACGCCGCCGAGGTGGCCGAACCGGCCTGACCCGATGCCCGACCCGGAGTTCATCCTCCTCGGCGACGCCCTCTGGCTGGACTTCGTCAACACGGCCCGCAGCCGGACCCACGATCGCGTGGACCGGTTCCACGCGCCCGCCGACTATCATCGCTGGACCAAGGCCGAGAAGCTCGCCTCCGACGCTGACGCCATCGCATTCGAGGACGTGCTCGAGGCGCGCGAGCGGCTGACGGCGCTCGCCACTTCCCTGGCCACGGGCCGGCGGCCGCCGTCGGCCAGCGTGGATGCCCTCAACCACGCCCTCGGGGGGATGCCCGGCCGGGCCCAGATCACGCGGAGCGGTGGGCGGTGGTCGATGCGCCTCGCGCCCCAGGACGCGCTCCGGGCGCTCGAGGCGGTGGCGTGGTCGGCGGCCGTGACGCTCACCGACCCGGCCGCCGCCGTGCGGCAGTGTGCCGGCGCTACCTGTGACCTCTTCTTCCTCGACCGGACCCCCGGCCACACCCGCCGCTTCTGCAGCGCCTCCACCTGCGGCCAGGCGGCCCGGGTCGAGCGCCGGCGGCGGCCCCGGTGAGTGTGGCGGCGCCGCTCCCCGCCGTCCCCGCCCAGCCGGGCGAGGCCTACGAGCGGGTCACTGCGCTCCTCGGCGACCGCTTCCGGCTCGACAGCCTCGTGGCGATGTCGGCCGAGCGGGTGTTGTTCCTCGCATGGGACCTCACGCTCAAGCGCCGGGTGTCGCTCCGGTGCAACTTCTACTCCGACCCGGCCACCCGCGCCTGGTTCCTCCGCGAGGGCGAGGCGCTGGCCCAGCTCGATCATCCCGCCATCCGGCACGTCTACGAGCTCGGGATCCGGGACGAGATGGCGTGGCGCACCGGCAACTGGGTGGAGGGAGAGGGGCTCGACGCCGCGAACGCCCGGGGGCCGCGGTCCATTCCCTCGGTGCACGCCATGCTGCGCGACCTGGCGAGCGCGCTGGAGCACGCGCACGGTCGGGGGATGTTCTTCCGGCGGATCGTCCCCGCCTCGCTGGTGGTGAACCTCGCCGGCCACGGCACGGTCACCGACCTCCGGTACGCCAGCTACACCCTGCCCGCCATCCCGCCCGGAGAGCGGCCGACCGGGTTGGCCTACATGGCGCCGGAGGTACGGAACGGCGAGCCGGGCGAGCCGGCGAGCGACGTCTTCACCGCCGGTGCGATCCTCTACTACGCCGTCACCGGGCACGAGCCGCCGCTCGATCCGGCGGCCCTCCAGCGGCCGACGAAGGTCCGCCCCGCCTGCCCGATGGCCATCGAGCGGGTGGTGCTCCGCGCCCTTTCCGCCGCGCCCGAGGACCGCTACCAGAGCGCCGCCGAGATGTACGAGGACTTCGCCAGCGACGCCGGGACCTTCGAGAGCCCGGCGGTGACCCTGAGCGAGAGCGGCGCCACGCGTGCGATCGCCGAGGACCCGGGGAGCTGGGAGAAGCGGCTCCGCCGCGCCCTTGGCGACGACTACGAGCTCCTCGGCACGCTCGGGGCCGGCGGCTTCGGCCGCGTCTACCGGGTGCGCGACCTCCATCTCGAGCGCGAGGTCGCCCTCAAGGTGCTGCACCCGATGTTCACCGCCGACCCGGCGGTGGTGGAGCGCTTCCGGCGTGAGGCCCAGCTCGCGGCGCGGCTCAGCCACCCGAACATCGTGAGCATCTACGACATCGCCGGGCGATCGGGCCTGCTCTGGTACACCATGGAGCTGGTGGACGGGCCCAGCCTGGCGGGGGTCGTGGAACGAGAGGGACCGCAGCCGGTGGACCGGGTGGTGCGGCTGCTGCGCGA
>JAICEH010000153.1 GCA_025924275.1 Gemmatimonadales bacterium
CCCCTCGATGTACGGCATCACGTAGTAGAGGAGGTCGCCCTCGCCGCCGGTGGTGAGGAACGGCACCACGTGCGGGTGGGAGAGCCGCGCCGCGAGCCGGATCTCGCGCTCGAACCGGTCCACGTTCACCGCGGCGGACATCTCCGGCGGCAGGACCTTGATCACCACCTTCCGGCCGACCCGCACCTCCTCGGCGAGGAAGACGTGGCTCATCCCGCCGCCGCCGAGTTCGCGCTCGATGCGGTACTGGTCGCCGAGGTGGCGCTGCAGGCGCTCGGTCAGCTCGGTCATCGCTTCGGCTCCCCGCTGAGTTGGGCCAGGCGCTGCTTCACCTCCGCTACCACCGGCTGCAGCTCGGGGTCGGCGTCCCGCCACAGGTCCACGAACTTCTGGTACCAGTCGGCGGCCTTCGCGCGGTCGCCCTTCTGCTCGTACAGTTCGCCGAGGCGGCGGTGGGCCAGCGGGATGGCGGCCTCCTCGAAGCTGGCCGAGCCCGGCGCCGGCCGGGTCAGGGCGCGCTCGTAGGCCGCGAGCGCGGAGTCCGTGTGGCCGGCCGCCTCCCAGATCCGGGCGCGCATGTGGTCGCTGCAACGGGCGCACGGGTCGGCGAAGGTGGGCGACTCCTGATCCGCCAGGCGCAGGGCCTCCTCGTAGCGGCCCGCCTCACGAGCGAGGACCGACGCCGCAGCCGCCCGGCCCGGCACCCGGCGGCGGCCGGCCGCGTCGAGGTGGCGGTCGGCCTCGTCGAAGAGCCGGCGTGCCGTGGCGGTGTCACCCGACTCCGCGGCCGTCATCGCGCCGAGATAGAGGCTGTTGCCGGAGGCGGCCTGGCGGCTCACACCGGGGAGGCGGAGGATCGAGTCGAAGCCGGCGGGGCTCAGCCGTGGCGCGGGCCGGAGCAGGCGGTCCGCCGCCAGTTTCCGGCGGAAGGCCCCGATGGCCGTCGACGTGTCGCCGAGGATCGTGCCCTCCAGCGCCATCGAGTCGAGCAAGCGGTCCGCCAGGGCCAGGCGGCCCTGCACGATCGCCGCCCGGGCGCGCAGGCCGAGCGCCGCGAGCCGCACCGGGGAGCCCGGCGGGTTCAGCACCGGCAGCCGGGCCAGGCTGTCGGACCGGGCGTAGTTGCCTCCCGCGAAGGCATTGTCCGCGAGGAAGACGGCGCCGGCCGGGTGCGCCGGGTACTGCCGGGCGAAATCGGTGGCCACTGATTCCGCCTCGGCGGTCCGCCCCTGGCCCTCGAGGGAAACGGTGAGCCGTTCGAAGGCGAAGTAGGACGGGTCCCGCGCCAGTTGCTCGCGGGCCAGCGGCTCGGCCTCCGCGTAGCGGCCCAGCAGGTTGAGCAGGTAGGGGAGGTTGGTCCCGGACGTCCGGTCCGCCGGGTCGATCGCCTGGGCCCGCCTGAGGGCCGCGATCGCCGAGTCGGGGGTCGGGTCCACGCCGTAGAAGTACGAGCCGATCGCCAGCTCGCGCTCGAGCGGCGGCAGGCGGTCCCGGAGCCGGTAGGCCCGGGTGATCGCGTCGTCCCCGATCGAGTCGGCCACGCCGGCGCGGGGCACCACCACGCCCAGCTTGCGCCACGCCATCGCGAAGGAGGAGTCCGCGGCCACCGCCTCGCGGAGTGCGGCGTAGGCGGCCCGGTAGTCTCCCGCGTCGTCGAAACGAACCCCCTCCGAGTACTTCTTGAGCGCGGTGAGCGAGGCGGTGGTGGCGCGCTCCAGGCGCTCGGTGTTCTGCAGCGACTTGAGCGACTCCCCGATCCGCTCCCGGAGGGCCTTCGACAGCCGGTCCAGTGCGGCGAGGATCTCGCTCTCGTCCTTCGCCGTCTCCCGGAG
Organism: Gemmatimonadales bacterium; assembly: GCA_025924275.1. Lineage (GTDB taxonomy): Bacteria > Gemmatimonadota > Gemmatimonadetes > Gemmatimonadales > GWC2-71-9 > JAICEH01. The sequence goes on from JAICEH010000153.1 coordinate 1,833, forward strand.
TGCCACCATCTCCCGGCCGTCCGAGGCGCCCACGATCCGGGCCGTCAGCACGAAGCCGCTGCCGACCGTGCCGATCTCGCCGGTGATGACCGCCTTGGCGTTCTCGCGCTGCGCCAGCTCGCGCGCCAGCTCGGAGTCGAGCGCCGTGGCGGGGTCGCGTTGCATCCGCTCCAGGCCGGCGCGCACGGTGCGGACGTCGAGGAGCCGGATCACCGGGCTCTGCGAGAGGTCCACCCGGAGGGCGTCGGTGACCGAGACCCCCAGCGCCGAGTCGGGGGTGCGGTTGGTGAAGTCGGCCAGCACCATCGGGTCGCGGGCGTCGAGCGCCCCGGTGGCCATCAGCGTGCCGACGCCGCCGACGCCGAGGTTCCGCGCCGCCATGTAACCGCCGGTGACCACGGCGAGCGCCCCGAACGCGAGGCCGCCGCCCAGCAGCGCGCGCTTCCAGGTGAACAGGGCGGGGAGGCCGGCCGGCGTGGCCACGTGCAGCCCCGTCGTCCGGGCCACCTGCCGCCGCCGCTCCTGCACCCCGGTGATCACCATGATCGGCAGCCCCACCGCCAGGAGCGCCAGCGCCGCTGGCATCACCCATTGCGGGAGCCCGACCCCCTTCGCCAGGGCGGCCACGACGGCCAGGACGGCCACCGCGGCCAGGGCGAAATACGCCGTCACCCGCAGCGGATGTGCGGACGTACCGACGTACCGTCGTCCCGTCGTCCCGCCCGCCGCGGGGTAGGGCGCGGTGGCCGCGGGCGTCACGCCCGCCGGCGTCAGCACCCCGGCCAGCGCCCGCAGGAGGTCGTCCGCGCTCTGGTACCGGTCGGCCGGCTTCTTCTCCAGGCAGCGGTGCACCACCGCCGCCAGGGGCGCCGGGATGGTGGGCCGGTAGCGCTGCACCGGGTCGGGGTGCTGCGTCACGTGCGCCGCGATCATCCCCTGGGGCGTCGGGGCGTCGAACGGCGGCCGGCCCGAGAGCATCTCGTAGGCCACGCAGCCCAGCGCATAGATGTCGGCCCGGTGGTCGGTGTGGGGATCGGCGACGGCCTGCTCCGGGCTCATGTACGTCGGCGTCCCGAGTGCCACGCCGATCGAGGTGAGCGTGCCTCCGCGGCCGCTCTCCGCCACCGCCTTCGCCACGCCGAAGTCGGTGACCAGGCCGTGGCCGCGGGAGAGGAGGATGTTGTCCGGCTTGATGTCGCGGTGGACGATCCCCTGGCGGTGCGCCTCCGCGAGCGCTTCGGCCGCGTCGCGGAGGATCTCGACCGCCTCGGGCACCGGCAGCTCCTGCTCCCGGCCCAGCTTGGCCCGCAGCGACTCGCCCTCGATGTAGGGCATGACGTAGAACAGGAGGTCCCCCCCGCCGCCGGCGGTGAGGAACGGGACCACGTGCGGGTGCTGCAGCCGGGCGGCGAGCCGGATCTCCCGCTCGAAACGCTCCACGCTCACCGCGGCGGACATCTCCGGCGGGAGCACCTTGATCACCACGCGGCGCCCGAGCTTGACCTCCTCGGCGAGGTAGACGCGGCTCATCCCCCCGCCCCCCAGCTCCCGCTCGATGCGGTACTGGTCGCCGAGGAGGCTGGTGAGGCGGGTGTCGAAGTCGGTCAGGGCGGGGTCCGGTGACGGTGGGACAACCTATCGAAGATGCAGGTATCCAACCGGTTCGGCCAGTGCGGGGCGGTTCCGTCCCGGCCGCGGCCGGCGGTATGTTCCCCGTCGCACCCTCCGGACAGGCTGAAGATGCCGAACCTCTCCGTCCTCCCGTCGTTCCGTCTTCCCGTCCTCTTCCTCGCCCTCGCCGTCGTCCCGGCCGCCGCCCAGGACGACCCCCTCCTCGCCCTCGCCGCGCGCTACCGGGCCGAGGCCATCGCCTCGAAGCGGATCCTCCCGGAGCAGTTCTGGGAGGCGGTGGCCCCCGCGCTCGGGAGTGCCGCGCTCGGGGTCGAGGAGGTCGGCCGATCGGGGGAGGGCCGCCCGATCCGGACCGTGACCTTCGGGCGCGGGCCGACCCGTCTCCTCCTCTGGAGCCAGATGCACGGCGACGAGTCGAGCGCCACGATGGCGCTGGCCGACATCATCCGGTGGCTCGCCGATTCCGCCCCGGACCCGCGGCGCGACCGCATCGCCGAGCGGCTCACCGTGGTGCTGCTCCCGATGCTCAACCCCGACGGGGCCGCGCGGTTCCGCCGCGAGAACGCCTGGGGCATCGACGTGAACCGCGACGCGCGGCGCCAGGTGACGCCGGAGGCGCGGGCGCTCAAGGCGGTCCGCGACCGGGTCGAGCCCCACTTCGCCTTCAACCTCCACGACCAGAACGGGCGCAGCCGGGCCGGCCGCGGCGGGCCGCCCGCCGCGTTCGCCCTGCTGGCGCCGGCCGCCGACTCCGCGCGCACCTGGACCCCGACCCGCCAGCGCGCGCGCCGGCTGGCGGCGGCGATGGCGACCGCGCTCGGCCGCCACCTGCCGGGCCGGATCGCGAAGTACGACGACACCTGGTCGGCCCGGGCCTTCGGCGACGCGATGCAGGCCTGGGGTGCCAGCACCGTGCTGCTGGAGACCGGCGCACTCGCCGGGGACCCGGAGAAGCAGCGGCTCCGCACCCTCAATGTGGTCGCCCTGCTCACCGCGCTGGAGGCGATCGCCGCCGACCCCGCGGTGCCGGGCCCCACGGCGCCCTACGACGGCCTCCCCGGCAACGCCTCCACGCCGTACGACCTCCTCGTCGTGGGCGGCACCCTCCAGGTGCCCGGCCTCGCCCCGGTGCAGGCCGACCTGGGCTTCGTGCACGGGGGCGGCGTGGGGGCCACGGGCCTGCTCCTCGAGGACGTCGGCGACCTCCGGGACTTTGCCGCCGTGGACACCGTGGACGCGTCGGGGCTCGTGCTCATCCCCTCGCCCGTGATGCTCGAGGCCGGCGGCGCGCGCCGTGGGATCCGCCTCGGCGCGCCGGCCCAGCTCGAAGCGCGGCGCGGCGCCGAAACCGCCTTCACCATCTCGCCGTCCGGAAGGGACCGGCCGTGACCGCCTGCGCCTTCCACTTCGGAGCCACGGTGCCCTGGGAGGAGTTCCCCCGGATCGCCGACCGGCTTCGCGCGCGGGGCGCGGACTCCGCGATCGGGAATCCCATCGGGCTCGAGGCATTCCACGATCCCGCCGAGGTGATCGCGCAGTGACCGCCCGGGGGAGGCCGGTGGACGTGGTGATCGTCGGGGCGGGGGTGATGGGCTCGAGCGTGGCCTGGCACCTGGCCGTACAGGGGGTCCGCCGCATCCGGCTCCTCGACCGCGCCACGGCACCGGGCGCGGGCAGCACCGGGCGCGCCACCGGCGGGTTCCGGGTGCAGTACGACACCGCGGCGAACGTCCGGCTGTCGGTCCGGTCGCGGGAGAAGCTGCTCGCCTTCGAGGAGGAGGTCGGCGCCGACCCCGAGTACCGGCCCAGGGGCTACCTCTTCGTGGCTCGGCGAGCGGACGACCTGGCGCTGCTGCGCGAGGCGCAGGCGGTCCAGCACGGCGCCGGCGCCCCGTGGCCGCGCGAGGTGAGCGCCGAGGAGGTGCTGGCGCTCAACCCGGCACTGGTGCCCGA
>JAICEH010000154.1 GCA_025924275.1 Gemmatimonadales bacterium
GGCGTCCTGGTGCGCTCGGTGGCACCCGGTGGTCCCGGGGCCCGGGCCGGGCTCCGCGCCGGCGCGGTGCTGGTCGAGGCCAACGGCCGCCCGCTCCGCAACTTCCTCGACTGGGAGGCGGTGAAGCTGGATCTGCACGTCGGCGACAGCGTCGAGCTCGGCGTCCGCGAGGCCGGGCGGACCGTGAGCCGGCGGCTGGTGACCGGCGACCTCCCCACGGTGACCGCGGAGCGCGTCCGCCTGCGGCAGGACATCGACCTGGTCACGGTGACGCCCGGCATCCGCGCCGAGCGGCAGCTCCGGTCCGACGGGGGCGCCCTGGTGGTGCGGATCAGCGCCGCGATGGCGGACCAGCTCGGCCTCGCCGAGGGCGACGTCATCGTGGGCATCAACCGCACCCCCGTGACGGCCGCGGAGGAGGTCCGGGAGTTCCTCGAGGGCCTGCAGCGCGGCACCGCCTTCCGGATCTATGTGGAGCGCGGCGGGCGGTACACCTACACCGACCTGGTCCTCCGGTGACGGCCGACCGCTACCGCTCCCCCCTCGGCGCCCGGTACGCCTCGCCGGCGATGCAGTCCCTGTGGGGCGAGGCCGAACGGGTCGCCCGGTGGCGCCGCGTCTGGCTCGCCCTGGCCGAAGCCGAGCGCGAGCTCGGCCTCGACATCCCGGCCGCGGCGCTGGACGAGATGCGGGCGCACCTGGACGACGCCGACCTCGGCGCGGCCGCGGCCTACGAGCGCCGGTTCCGGCACGACGTGATGGCGCACGTGCACGCCTTCGCGGACCAGGCGCCCGCCGCGCGCGCGTACCTCCATCTGGGGGCCACCAGCGCGTTCGTCACCGACAACACCGACGTCCTCCTGATCCACGAGGGCCTCCGGCTCCTGCTCGGCCGGGTCGTCGCGGTGCAGGATGCGCTGGCCGGATTCGCCGCGCGCTGGCGCGCCCTGCCCTGCCTCGCCTGGACCCACTTCCAGCCGGCGCAGCTCACCACGGTGGGCAAGCGGGCGGCGCTGTGGATGCAGGACCTGGCGCTCGACACCGAGGCGCTGGTGCACCTGCTCGAGACCCTGCGCCTGCGCGGCTGCAAGGGCACCACCGGCACCCAGGCCTCCTTCCTCGAGCTCTTCGGCGGCGACCACGCGCGGGTCCGCGAGCTGGAGCGACGGGTGGCGACCAAGCTGGGCCTCCCGCGGGTCTTCCCGGTCTCGGGCCAGACCTACAGCCGCAAGCAGGACAGCCTGGTGCTCGATGCCCTCTCCGGGGTGGCGCAGAGCGCGTCCAAGCTCGGCAGCGACCTCCGCCTCCTGCAGCACGAAGGCGAGCTCCTCGAGCCCTTCGAGAGCGAGCAGGTCGGCTCGAGCGCCATGGCCTACAAGCGGAACCCGATGCGCGCCGAGCGGATCTGCGGCCTCGCGCGCTTCGTGATCGGCCTGCAGTCCAACGCGGCGCACACGGCCGCGAACCAGTGGCTCGAGCGGACGCTGGACGACAGCGCCAACCGCCGGCTGGTGCTGCCCGAGGCGTTCCTCGCCACCGACGCGATCCTGGTGCTCGCGGCCAACGTCGCGGCGGGACTGGAGGTGCGGGAGCCGGTGATCCGGGCCGCGGTGCAGCGCCAGATGCCCTTCATGGCCACCGAGCGCTGGCTCATGCTCGGGGTGCAGGCGGGCGGCGATCGCCAGGCGCTGCACGAGGTCGTGCGGCGGCACAGCCTGGCCGTGGCGGAGGCGGTGGCGGCCGGGCAGCCCAACGACCTGATGGACCGCCTGGGCCGGGACCCTGCGTTCGGGCGCCTCCCGGCCGGGGCGCTGGCGGCCGAGCTGGACCCGGCACGGTACGTGGGCCGGAGTCCGGAGCAGGTGGACGAATTCCTGGCCGAGTACTGGGCGCCGCTCCGCACCCGCGCGCAGGCCCACGCCGCCGCGGCCGAGCCCGCAGAGGTGAGCGTATGACGGTGCTGCTCCGGAGCGAGCTCCCGCTGCCGCTCGTACGGCGCGGGAAGGTGCGCGAGGTCTACGACGCCGGCCAGGGGCTCCTCCTGCTGGTGGCGAGCGACCGCGTGAGCGCGTTCGACGTCGTCCTGGCCGAGCCGATCCCGCGGAAGGGGGAGGTCCTCACCCAGCTGAGCGCCTTCTGGTTCCGGCGCCTCGCCGACACGGTCGAATCCCACTTCGTCACCGCGGACCCGGGCGAGATCCTCGACCGGGTGCCGGAGCTCGCCCCCGTCCGCGACCAGGTGGCGGGCCGGGCGATGCTGGTGCGGGCCACCGAGCCCTTCCCCTTCGAGTGCGTGGTCCGGGGTTACCTCGCCGGCAGCGCCTGGACGGAGTACGCGGCCGCCGGCACGCTCGCCGGGGAGCCGCTTCCGCGCGGCCTGGTCGAGAGCTCGCCGCTCGATCCCCCCGTGTTCAGCCCTGCCACGAAGGCCGAGACGGGCCACGACGAGAACGTCCCGTTCTCGGCGATGGTCGCCGCGCTGGGCGGGGAGACGGCCGCCACGCTCCGGGACCTGAGCCTCCGGGTCTACGAGGCGGGCCGGGCGCACGCCGCCGGGCAGGGCATCATCATCGCCGACACCAAGTTCGAGTTCGGCGTCGGGGCCTTCGACCGGGTGCGGCTGATCGACGAGGTGCTGACGCCCGATTCCTCGCGCTTCTGGCCGGCCCAGGGCTACGCGCCGGGCCGGAGCCAGCCGAGCTTCGACAAGCAGCCGCTCCGCGACCACCTGGCGGCGCTCCGCCGGGCCGGGCGCTGGGACGGGGAGGCGCCGCCGCCCGCCCTCGCCCCGGAAGTGGTCGAGGCCACCAGCCAGCGGTACCTCGAGGCCTACCAACGGCTGACCGGGCACGCCCTGCCGGGGGCCTTCTGATGCGGGTGGCGCCGGAGGGACGGCCCTTCATCCTCGCGGCGTGGGTGATCCTGGGCGGGCTGGCCGCGTTCCGGCTGTGGCCGGCCGCGCTGGCGTGGCTCCCCCTCGCCGTCTGGGTGGTAGCGTTCTTCCGCGACCCGGCCCGGTCCGGGCCGCGCGGCGAGCGGCTCGTGATCGCGCCCGCGGACGGTCTGGTGGTGAGCGTGCGCGAGATCCACGAGCCCGACTTCCTCGGTGGGACGGCGCGGCGCATCTCGATCTTCATGAACGTGTTCGACGTGCACGTGAATCGGTACCCGGCCGACGGCACGCTCGCCTTCCGGCGCTACGTCCCGGGGCGCTTCGTGAATGCCGCCGGAGAGAAGGCCAGCCTCGAGAACGAGCAGTGCTCGGTCGGGCTCGAGTGCGCGCGCGGGCGCATCCTGGTCCGGCAGATCGCGGGCCTCGTGGCGCGGCGCATCGTGACGGACCACGCCCCGGGCCACGCGGCCCGCCAGGGAGAGCGGATGGGCCTCATCCGGTTCGGCTCGCGAGTCGACGTCTTCCTCCCGCTCGCCGCCCGGCCGGTGGTGCAGGAGGGCCACCGGACGCGCGCCGGCCAGACCCTGATCGCGGAGTGGCCCGGGTGAGCCCCGCGCCCCGTCCCCCCCGGCGCGTGGTGGTGGTGCTCCCGAGCGCCTTCACGCTGGGCAACCTCTTCTTCGGGATGTGGGCCATCGTCTCCGCCGCCCAGGGCAACGTCCTCTGGGCCGGGTGGTTCATCGTGTTCGCCGGCGTGCTCGACATGCTCGACGGCCGCGTGGCCCGCCTCTCCGGCACCGGCACCCGCTTCGGGGCGGAGCTGGACTCGCTGGTGGACCTCACCAGCTTCGGCGTGGCGCCCGCGCTGGTGATGTACCACCTGGAGTTCGCCAGCGTTGGCCGGTTCGGCTGGGTGCTCTGCTTCCTCTACGTCGTGGCCGCGGCCATCCGGCTCGCGCGGTTCAACGTGGCGGCCCAGACCAAGGCCCCGACCACCGGTGGCTGGTTCCGCGGGCTGCCCTCGCCCAGCGCCGGGATGACGCTGGCCGTGTACTTTCCGTTCACCCAGACCGACGTGTACCACGAGAGCCTCCGGTACCTCCAGTTCAACCAGCAGGGGCTCGCCTTCCTGATGCTGGTGCTCGGGGCCCTGATGGTGAGTTCCATCCCCTACCCCAAGTTCCCTCCCCTCGGCCTCCGGTCGCGGAAGGGGCTCCTGGGCCTGCTGGTCCACGTGGTGATCCTGGCCGGCGCCCTCCTGGTGCCGCGCGAGTTCCTCTTCCCCCTCGGCCTCGCCTACGCCGCCTTCGGCATCCTCCGCGCCGCCGTGCTCGGCTGGCTGGAGCGGCACGACGACGACGCCCCGCCGGAGCTTCCCGCATGACCTACCGCGTCCACGTCCGCGTCATCCCGCGCACCGGCCTCCTCGACCCCCAGGGCCAGGCGGTGGAGCACGCGCTCGGCGCCCTCGGTTTCGCCGGCGTGCGCGAGGTGCGCATCGGCAAGGCCATCGAGCTGGGGGTGGAGGCGGCCGGACCCGCCCAGGCACGGGAGGCCGCGCGCGCGATGTGCGACCGCCTCCTCGCGAACCCGGTCACCGAGGACTACGAGATCGAGGTGGAGGGCTGATGCGCCGGGTGGCGGTGGTCCGATTCCCCGGGAGCAATTGCGAGGAGGACACCCTCCGCGCCGTCGAGCGGGCCGGCGGCGAGGCCTTCTACGTGTGGCACCGGGACACCGGCCTGGGCGGCGCGGACGCGGTGATCCTCCCCGGGGGGTTCAGCTACGGCGACTACCTGCGCTCCGGCGCCATCGCCCGGTTCAGCCCCGTGATGGCGGCGGTGCAGGCCTTCGCCCGCGAGGGCGGGCCGGTGCTCGGGATCTGCAACGGATTCCAGATCCTCTGCGAGGCGGGCCTCCTGCCCGGCGCGCTCCTCCGGAACGCGGGACTCGCCTTCACCTCCCGGCCGGTGCGCTGCCGGGTCGAGCAGGCGGCCACGCCCTTCACCTGCGCCTACGAGCCGGGCACCGTGGTGACCATCCCGGTGGCCAATGGCGACGGCCGCTACGCCGCCGACCCCGGCACGCTCGACCGCCTGGAGGCGGAGGGCCGGGTGGTGCTCCGCTACCTCGACAACCCCAACGGCTCGGCGCGGGACATCGCCGGCGTCGCCGGCGACGGCGGCACCGTCGTGGGCATCATGCCCCATCCCGAGCGCGCCGACCACTCCCTGCTTGGCGCCGCCGACGGCGCCGGGTTCTTCACCTCCATCGTGGCCGCGCCCGCCGGCGCCCGCTGAGGACCGACGATGACCAGGATCGACAAGCCCAGCCAGAACGAGGACGAGTACTTCGCCCAGCGGGACCAGGAGCTCCGCGAGAAGCTCCACGCCCAGATGCTGGCGGAGCGCGAGGCGGCGGAGCGGCGCACCCACTACATGAAGTGCCCCAAGTGCGGCGCCGACCTCGGCACCGTGGACGTCGA
>JAICEH010000155.1 GCA_025924275.1 Gemmatimonadales bacterium
ATCCGAAGCGCGGGAACCACCCATCGGCGGTGGTGGTGAGGAGGTACACCGCCTCGAGGCCGGCGTCGCGGGCCCGGGCCAGGCTGTCCGCCACGAGCTGGGCACCCGCCCCGGTGCCCCGCCATCCCTCGGCCACGGCCACCGAGCGAAGGAGGCCCGTGCCGCCGTACCGCTCGAGCCCGGCGAGCCCGACCCGCTGCCCGTCGGCCTCGAGGATCCGGTAGGCCCCCGGGAACTGGTCGCCCAGGCCGTCGGCGGGGAGGCCCGCCGCCGCGACGAAGGCCGCGGCCCACTCCAGCTCGTCGGCCGCCGCCGGCCGGATCGCGGGCCGCCCCGTCACGCGACCGGACCCTCGGTCGTGATCGCGAGGTCCACCCGCGGGATCAGCGCCTCGAAGCGCTCGCCCCCGGGGCGGACGAAGGTGTAGCGCCCCTCCATCCACCCCCGCGGGCTCCGCAGCACGCAGAAGCTCTGGTGCTCGTGGGTCTCGCCCGGGGCCAGGCTCGGCTGTTCCCCCACCACCCCCTCGCCCTCCACCTCGGTCTCCTCGCCGATGTCGTCGTGGATCCGGCAGCGGCGCCAGAGCAGCTGCGCGGCCGTGCCCCCCACGTTCTCCAGCCGGACGAAATAGGCGAAGACGAACTCCGACCGTCCCGGCCGGGAGTGCTCCGGCAGGTAGAGGGGGCGCACGGTGACCCGGATGCCCTCGGTCTCGCGGTAGTGGAACGGCCGGCGCGGGCTCATCCGCTCAGCCGGCCGGCCGCCGGACCAGCGCCACGACGACCGAGATCTCTACCTCGTCCCCCAGCATGCCGGTGCCGTCCACGATCCGGTTCCAGGTGAGGCCGTAGTCGAGCCGGTTGATCGTGGCCGAGGCGCTGAACCCGACCCGGTTGCCCTGCTCGCCGAGCAGCTCCCCCTCGAGCAGGACGGGCCGGGTGACCCCGCGGATGGTGAGCTCGCCCTCGAGGCGGAGCCGGGTCCCGTCCACCGTGGCCGCCCGGCTGCGGAAGGTCATGGTCGGATGGTTGGCCACGTCGAAGAAATCCGCGCCCCGGAGGTCCGCATCGCGCCGCTCGTGCTGGGTGTCGATGCTGGCGGTCTGCACCGTGACCTCGACCGAGCCGCCGGTCCAGGACCCGGGCTGGGCCGTGACGGTGCCGGTCCACTCGCCGAAGGTCCCCCGGACCCGGCTCACGAAGTGCCGGATGCGGAAGCTGAGCTCGGAGTGGTTGGTGTCGATCCGCCAGGTGGCCTCCGCGGGGGCCGGAGCCGGTGGGAGCGGCGCCGACTGCGCGGCGGCGGGAAGGACGAGCGCCGCGGCCAGCACGGCCGCGGCGGGGAGCGATCGGGTCATCGGCGCGACCTCACGGGCGCTCGATCGGCGCCCGGACCAGGTTGCCCCACTCGGTCCACGAGCCGTCGTAGTTCCGGACGCGGTCGTAGCCCAGCAGGTAGGTGAGCACGAACCACGTGTGCGAGGAGCGCTCGCCGATGCGGCAGTAGACGATGGTCTCCTTCGTCACCGACAGGCCCTGTTCGCCCTCGTACAGGGTGCGGAGCTCGTGGGCCGGGCGGAACGCGTGGGTATCGGGATCCACGGCCCGCGCCCAGGGGACGTTGCGGGCGCCGGGGATGTGGCCCCCGCGGAGCGCCCCCTCGTTCGGGTAGTCCGGCATGTGCATCCGCTCCCCGCGGAACTCTTCCGGGCTCCGCACGTCCACCAGGGGCCGCTCGCGCATCAGGTGCTCCAGCACGTCCTCCCGGAAGGCGCGAATCCGGGTGTCGTCCCGCTCCCCCACCCGGATGGACCCGGCGGGGAAGCCCGGCACGGCGGTGACGAGCGGGCGCCCCTCGTCGACCCAGCGCTGCCGGCCGCCGTCCATGATCCGGAGCCGCTCGAGCCCGAACAGCCGGAACACCCAGAAGGCGTAGGTGGCCCACCAGTTGTTCTTGTCGCCGTAGAGGACCAGGGTGGTGTCGTCCGAGATGCCGCGCTGCCGGAGCTGCTGCTCCAGCCGCTCCCGGCCCACGAAGTCCCGGAGGAGCGTGTCATTGAGGTCGTTCACCCAGTCGAGCTTCACCGCGCCGGGCACGTGCCCGGTGTCGTACAGCAGCAGGTCCTCGTCGCACTCGATGAGGCGGACGTTCGGGTCGGCGAGGTGGGCGGCCACCCACTCGGTGGAGACGAGGGCCTCGGGGTGGGCGTAGCCGCGGTGCTCGATCGGGGTGACGGGGGCCATCGTGTCGGTGGCAGGCATCGCAATCTCCCGGTGGGGGACCGGCCGCGGCGGGTGCCCTGCACCGCGCGCGGAAGGGATGATCGCAGGGCTGGCCGGAATTACGAGCGGGCTTGTCGCAATGTCAACCGCGGCTCACTCGTCCTCGTCGTCGTTGCGGAGGATGTCCTCCAGCACCTTGTCCACCACCTCCACCACGCGGCCCTGGACGATCCGGCCCAGCACGTCGGCGGCCTCGAGCGAGAGGCTGTCGGGGTGGCGGCGGTCGCTGGCGAAGCGCACGATCTGCCCCAGCGGGATCACCGCGATCGGCTCGTCGCTGCGGGTCGCCCCGCCCCCGTCCTCCTGGGTGGCCGCCTCGTAGCGGGCGCCGGGGAGGCTGTCCGCCCAGGGTTCCTCCGGTTCGTCCTCGGCCTGGTGCTCGGTGTCGCGCACCGCCTCGGGCGGAAGCGGGGCCAGGGCGAAGAGCTGGCACTGGAGGCCGGGGGGTCCCTCCCTGGCGGACAGGACGAGGCGGACCGGCACCCCGAAGACGTGGTGCCGCTCGAGGGTCTCGTGCAGCTCGGGCGGCACGACGCACCGGGCCACGAGCCGCTCGTCGATGAAGGTCCCCAGGCAGACGGTGCCCGCGGGGGCGCGCTCATCCTCGATGGGCGCCACGCGGATGACGATCGGCGTCTCCGTGCCTGCGAGGGCCATGCCGGGATCGGGCGTTTCGGGTGAATCCATGCCGCAGTATAGCCGGGGCTACGGTCCGCCGCGATCACGCTGGCGATCGGGGAGGAGCGAGCGCAGCTCGGCCACGGCGTCCACTGCCACCAGCAGGCCGGGCATCGGCAGGCGCTCGACGGCCACCAGCGTGATGGCGGGATACTCGCCCGGCGCGAACCACTCGGCCGCGGCGGCACGGAGGCCATCGGCCACCGCGTCATCGCTCGGCGCCACGTGGTAGACCGTGAGCCGGACCACGTCGGCCGGGACCCCGCGGCCGGCACGGACCACCTCCATCACGTTGGCGAGGGCCCGCCGGATCTGGGCGGTCACGTCGGTCCCGCCGACGATCGCGCCGGCGCTGTCCACCGCCACCTGCCCCGCCACCCAGATGGTGAACCCGACCTTCACCCCGGAGGAGAATCCGGGCAGCTGCGGCACCGAGGGCGGGTTGAGGTAGACCGGCGCGGCGGGCGAGGGCACGGGACCGCCCGGTGGCCCGTTGCCGGGGGGCGCCCCGGCGGTGGCGCACGCGGCGGTGAGGAGCGCGAGCGCGAGACCGGCGCGGCGCGGAAGCGGGAAGCTCGACAATCGGACCTCGGGGGAAGGGCGCGGCAGGTGGAGCCGGCCGGAATCTAGTCGGGTTCCGCCACCGTCCGCGCGGACGCCATCTCGTTCACCGCCACCGCGCCGATCCCGGCGGGGCTGCCGGTGACCGCCCGCCGGTGGGCATCCGCCTGGCCGAGGTGAAACGCCAGGTGGGTAGCAAGGTGGACGAGGAAGTCGCCGGTGCTGACACGCAGGCCGCGCTTGAGGGCCGGGAAGTCCCGGTCGAGCGTCGCGGGATCGAGCCGGTCGAGCGCGGCCCGCACTTCCTCGGCGGTCCGCGCCAGCAGGGCGTCCAGCTCGGCGCGGGGAAGGCCGGTCGTGGTGAATTCCTCCTCCCGCCGGCGCACGTAGGCGGAACCGCCGAGCGCGGCGCCGACGAAATGGCGCAGGTTGCCCGCCACGTGGAGCGCCAGGGTGCCGGCGGAGTTGGGAAGGCCGGCGCCCGGCGCCCAGACCGATGCGTCGTCGGGGTAGGCCGCGAGCGACCGGCGGAACGCGGCCAGATCCCGGGCGAGCAGCCCGGCGACGGTCGCCGCGAGGGGGATCCCGCTCACGAGGGGCCCCGCCGGGCGAAGAAGGCGGCCATCGCCAGATCGGCCGCGGCGACCACGAGCAGGATGAACCCCACGAGGCGGTTGCCGAAGGCGAAGAGGAAGGCGAGGCCGAGGGCGCCGACCAGGAGCGCGGAGGCCACGAGCGCGAGGGCGATGATGCGGGAGGGCGGCATGGGGAGCTCGGCGGCTGGATGGCTGGTAAGTTACGGCATGCCGAATCTCGAGACCATCACCGCGCGCCTGGCGGCGGCCGACCGGGAGACCCGGCTGCAGACGCTGCTGGAGTATTCGCGGCGGCTTCCCGACCTGCCGGAGCGGCTCCGCGCCGTCCGCGCCAGCGGCCTGGGCCAGGTGCACGAGTGCCAGACTCCGGTGTTCCTGTACGTCGAGGTGGCGGACGGCCGGGTGGCGATCCACGCCGACGTGCCGCGGGAGTCGCCCACGGTGCGCGGGTTCCTCTCCCTCCTCATCGCTGCCCTCTCCGGCCGGCCGCCGGCCGAGGTGGCGGCGATTCCCGAGGACCTCCTCGACCGGACCCGGCTGGCGGGAGACCTGGGACTCACCCGGACCCAGGGCCTGACCGCCATCCTGCGGCGGGTGAAGCGCGAGGCGGCCTCGGCCTAGGCCGGCTCGGCCAGCAGGGCCGTGATGTCGAGCGGCATCGTGGTCATCGTCAGGTGGCCGTCGGCGTCGGTGGGCCACTGTTCCCTCGGCCGGTCGCGGTAGAGCTCGACGCCGTTGCCGTCGGGGTCGCGGAGGTACAGCGCCTCGCTCACCCCGTGATCGCTCGCCCCGTCCAGCGCGATGCCGGCCGCGAGCACCCGGCGCAGCGCATCGGCCAGGGTGCGCCGGTCGGGATAGCGGATGGCCACATGGTAGAGTCCGGTGGCGTCATCCGGCGGCGGCGAGCCGCCCCGGCTGTGCCACACGTTGAGGCCGATGTGGTGGTGGTACCCGCCGGCGGCGACGAAGGCCGCCCCCCGGCCGAGGCGCTGGGTCACCCGGAAACCGAGCACGCCCTCCCAGAAGGCGAGCGCGCGATCGAGGTCGGCCACCTTGAGGTGGACGTGCCCGATGTCCACCCGCGGGTCGATCGGCCCCGGCACGGCCGCCTCAGGCCTTCCCCAGCTCGTCGAACCGCTCGACCACCTTGCCCACCAGTCCGTACTTGATGGCCGCCTCGGCGTCGAGCCAGAAGTTGCGGTGGGTGTCCTCCTCGATCCG
>JAICEH010000156.1 GCA_025924275.1 Gemmatimonadales bacterium
ATCGCGGTGGACGGGGCCTGCCTCACGGTGGAGCGCGCCGGGGAGGGCTGGTTCGAGGTGAAGGTGGTGGCGACCAGCGTGGCGCGCACCACCGCGGGCGAGTGGGGCAAGGGGCGGCGCGTCAATCTCGAGCGCGCGCTCCGCGCCGGCGATCGCCTGGGCGGCCACCTGGTGCAGGGGCACGTGGACGGCGTCGGCACCGTCCTGGCGGTGACCCGGCGCGACGACGCCCTGCTGCTCGACGTGCGCGTGCCGGCGGCGGTCGCCGCGGCGACCGTCCCGCTCGGGTCCATCACGCTCGACGGGGTGAGCCTCACGGTCAACGCCGTGCCCCGCCCCGGGGACGTGCAGGTGGCGCTCATCCCCCACACCCTGACGCACACGACGCTCGGGGAGCGGCGCCCGGGCGACCGGCTGCAGGTGGAGGGGGACGTGATCGGCAAGTACGTCGCAGGGCTCCTGGAGTCGCGAGCGACCCCTGGCACCCCGCCACCGACCGACTCGTGACTCGTGACTCGTGACTCGTGACTGAAGCCTTCGGGACCATCACGCAGGCGATCGACGACCTGCGGAACGGGAAGATGATCATCGTCGCGGACGACCGCGACCGCGAGAACGAGGGCGACCTCGTGTGCGCGGCCGAGCTGGTCACGCCCGAGATGGTGAACTTCATGACCCTGCACGGCCGCGGGCTGATCTGCCTCGCCCTCTCGCCGGAGCGCTGCGACCAGCTGGGCCTCCCGCAGATGGCCGAGCGGAACACCGAGGAGCTGGGCACCGCCTTCACCGTGAGCGTGGACGCCGAGCGCCGCTTCGGCGTGAGCACCGGCATCTCCGCGGCCGACCGGGCCATCACCATCCACGTCGCCATCAATCCCGCCACGGCCCCCTCGGATCTCCGGCGTCCGGGCCACGTCTTCCCCCTCCGGGCCCGGCCCGGCGGCGTGCTCCAGCGGGTGGGGCACACCGAGGCGGCGGTGGACCTCGCCCGACTCGCCGGCCTGGCGCCGGCCGGCGTCATCTGCGAGATCCTCAACGAGGACGGCTCGATGGCGCGGCGCGAGGAGCTGGAGCGCTTCGCCGCGCACCACGGCCTCACCTTCGTGACGGTGGCGGACCTGGTCGCCCATCGCCTCGGCACCGAACGCCTGGTGCACCGCGTGGCGGAGGCCCGGCTGCCCACCGGCTTCGGGGAGTTCCGGCTGGTGGCCTACGAGAACGACGTGGACCGGGCGGAGCACGTCGCCCTGGTGCACGGCGACGTGGACGGCCGCGCCGACGTGCTGGTCCGGATGCACTCGAAGTGCCTCACCGGCGACGTCTTCGGCTCGCTCCGCTGCGACTGCGGCCCGCAGCTGCAGTCCGCCATGAAGCGGATCGCCGAGGCGGGCGCGGGGGTGATCGTCTACCTCGACCAGGAGGGGCGGGGCATCGGCCTCCTCAACAAGGTGCGCGCCTACGCCCTGCAGGACCGCGGGGACGACACCGTCGAGGCCAACGAGCGCCTCGGGTTCCGGCCCGACCTCCGCAACTACGGCATCGGGGCCCAGATCCTGCGGGACCTGGGGCTCTCCACCATCCGGGTGATGACGAACAACCCGCGCAAGCTGGTCGGCCTCGAGGGCTACGGCCTCACGATCACCGCCCGGGTGCCGCTGGTGGTGGACGAATCGAGCCACAACCAGGGCTACCTCGCCGCCAAGCGCGACAAGCTCGGTCACCTTCTCGCCCACTGAGCCGATGCCGGAGATCCCAGGCCGGCTCCGCGCCACCGGGCGCGTGGCCGTCATCGTGAGCCGCTACAACGAGCGGGTGACCCGCCGCCTGCTGGAGGGCGCGCGCGCCTGCTGCGCCGCCGCCGGCGCCGGCGAGGACCGTGTGGACGTGGTCTGGGTGGCGGGGGCCTTCGAGCTGCCCATGGCCGCCGCCGCCGCCGCCGCGACGGGCCGCTACGGTTGCGTCGTCGCGCTCGGGGTGGTGGTCCGGGGCGAGACCCCGCACTTCGAGTACGTCGCGGGCGAGGCGACCCGGGGCCTCGGCCGCGTGGCCCTGGAGTACCGGCTGCCCGTCGGCTTCGGGCTGCTCACGGTGGATACCCTCGAGCAGGCCGAGGCCCGCGCCGGGGGGGCGGCCGGGAACAAGGGGTACGAGGCCGCGGAAGCTGCCATCACCGCCGCCGACGCCCTCGACCAGCTCCGCGGCAATCGCAATGCTCAGGATTGAGACCCGGGCGCGTGCCCGGGCCCTCCAGCTCCTCTACAGCGCCGAGCTCCAGCCCGACGTCCGCCTCGGCGACCTCGCCGGCGGGCTCGCCCGCCTCACCGGGCCCGAGCCCTCGGTGTTCGAGCGCGCCGAGGCGCTCGCCGCGGGGGTGCAGCGGGACCGGGAGCGGCTCGACGGCGTGGTGGCGCGCGCCGCGGAGAACTGGCGCCTCGAGCGGATCGGGGTGATGGAGCGCAACATCCTCCGGCTCGCGATCCACGAGCTCGAGGACCCGGCCGTGCCGCCGCGGGTGGCGATCGACGAGGCGGTGCGGCTCGCCGGGTGGTTCGCCGGGCCGCGGGCGCCGGCCTTCGTGAACGGGGTGCTCGACCGCGTGGCGCGCGACCTCGGCCGCCTGTGAACATCCTCCTGGTCAACTGGCAGGACCGGCTCAATCCGCAGGCCGGAGGCGCGGAGATCCACCTCTTCGAGATCTTCTCCCGGCTGGCGGCCCGTGGCCACCGCGTCCGGCTGGTCTGCTCCGGCTGGCCCGGCGCCCCCCGGCGGGCGGAGGTGGACGGGCTCGAGGTTCACCGGACCGGCGGCCGGCATTCCTTCGCGCTGCTGGGGCGGCGCGCGGTCCGCCGGGCGCTCCGGTCGGAGCGGCCCGACGTCGTGGTGGAGGACGTGAACAAGCTTCCGCTCTACCTGCCGTCGCTCACTCCACTGCCGTTCTGCACCCTGATCCCGCACCTCTTCGGAACGACCGCCTTCCGCGAGGTCGACCCGGGCTCCGCGGCCATCGTCTGGGCCGCGGAGCGCGGCATCCCGCGGGCCTACCGCCGGAGCGGCTTCCACGTGATCAGCGAGAGCACCCGGGACGATCTCGTGGCCCGCGGGGTGCCTGCCGGAGGCATCCGGGTGATCCATCCCGGGGTCGACACGACGGGCTTCACCCCCGCGCCGCCGGGCCGCCCGGCCGGCCCGGCGACCTTCGTCTACCTGGGACGACTCAAGCGGTACAAGGGGGTGGAGACCGCCATCCGGGCCGCGGTCCTCGCCCGCCGGGCCGTCCCGGACGTCCGGCTCCTGGTGGCGGGCCAGGGGGATGACCGGCCCCGGCTCGAGCGGCTGGCCGCCGGGCTCGGCGCGGGAGACGCGGTGCGCTTCCTCGGCTTCGTGGACGAAGCCACGAAGCTCCGCCTCTTGCGCGAGTCCACCGCGAACGTATTTCCTTCGCCCAAGGAGGGGTGGGGCATCACCATCATGGAGGCCGCCGCGTGCGGGACCCCCTCCCTGGCCTCGGACAGCCCGGGCCTCCGGGACTCGGTCCGGGACGGTGAGACCGGCTGGCTCGTGCCGCACGGTGACCCGGCCTCCCTGGCCGGCCGCATGGTCGAGCTCGCGCTCGACCCGGGGCTGGTGGCCCGCCTCGGCGTCGCGGCACGCCGGTGGGCCGAGCAGCACTCGTGGGAAGGCACGGCGTCCGCCACGCTGGGCCACCTCGAGGACCTGGTAGCAGCTCGTCCGCACACCTGACGAGGGGAGTGCCTCGATGCGCAAGACGATCACCACCCGCCACGTCGAGATTCCCGACGCGCTCCGCGAGCGCGCCGACGCCGTCCTCGACCGGCTCGCCGGCATCGCCCGACGGCCGCACGATGCCACCGTCGTCTTCGACGTCACCCACGGGCAGCCCAGCGTGGAGATCCGCATTCACCTGGCCCGGGGCGAGCTCGCGATGGCCGCCGCCCAGGCCGACGACCACCGCACGGCGCTCGACCGGGCGGAGGAGAAGCTCCGGCCCCAGCTCGAGCGCGCCTCCATCCGGCCGGGGCGGCGGCGGGCCGAACCGGACCGGGTGTGAGCCTCCGGCTCCGGGACCTCCTCGGCCCCCGGGGAGAGGCGCTCCAGCTCGAGGCCGTCACCGGCGAACTGGGGCTGGACCGCTTCCTTCCGGACGCCGAGGTGGCGAGCCCGGGCCTCGCCCTCTCGGGCTACACCGGCCGCTTCTTCCCCGGCCGCATCCACGTCTTCGGCGAGACCGAGATCACCTACCTCCAGGGCCTGCCGGCCGAGGATCGCCGCGCGCGCCTGGACGCCTTCTTCGCCTTCGACATCCCCTGCGTGTTCGTCACCAAGGGCCAGGAGCTCCCGGCCGAACTCCTGGCCCTCGCCACCGAGCGCCGGGTGCCGGTGCTGCGCTCCCGGCTCAAGACGGCCGAGTTCTACCGGCGCTTCAAGCCGCTCCTGGAGGAGGCCTACGCCCCCCGGACCACGGTGCACGGCTCGCTCGCCGACGTCTACGGCGTCGGACTGCTCTTCATCGGGCGGTCCGGGATCGGCAAGAGCGAGTGCGTCCTCGACCTGGTCGAGCGGGGCCACCGGCTCGTGGCGGACGACGTCGTGCTGGTCACCCGCCGGGGGAACGACGTGCTGATCGGCCGGGGGCACGAGCTCGCCGGGCACCACATGGAGATCCGCGGCATCGGGCTGATCGACATCCAGAGCATCTTCGGCATCCGGGCCGTCCGCCAGCAGAAGCGCATCGAGGTGGTGGTGCAGCTCGAGGCGTGGGAGACGGCCCAGGACGCCGACCGGACCGGCCTCGGGGCCCAGACCACCGAGATCCTCGGCGTGGCGCTGCCCAAGGTGGTGGTGCCGCTCAACCCCGGGAAGAACATCACGGTGGTATCGGAGGTGGTGGCGATGAACCACCTCCTGCGCTACACCGGGGTGGATGTCGCCGCGCAGTTCAACGAGCGGCTGATCCGCCGGATGCGGGAGCAGAGCCGGGTGCGGGAGTACCTCCAGGAGGACTATGAGTGAGCCGCTGACCGGCGTGGTGGTGTGCCACCGCGAGCTCGCCGGTGCGCTGGCCGCGGCCGCCGAGGAGATCAGCGGCGTCCGGGGCGCGCTGGTCGCGGTGTCGAACACCGGGTGCGACCGGGGCCAGCTCGAGGAGCGGATCCGCGCGGCCGTCGCGGGGCGGCGGGCCGTCGTCTTCGTGGACATGCCGAGCGGCTCCTGCCTCGTCGCCACGCTCCACCGGCTCCGGGGGAACCCGGACGTGGCGGTCGTCACGGGCGTCAACCTGGCGATGCTGCTCGACTTCCTCTTCCACCTCGAGCTGGC
>JAICEH010000157.1 GCA_025924275.1 Gemmatimonadales bacterium
CGGTGCTCTTCTTCGTCTACGGCGGGCCCGGCTCCAACACCGTGCTCGATTCCTGGGGCGGGGCGCAGTACCTCTGGCACACCCTGCTCACCCAGCACGGCGTCATCGTGGCGAGCGTGGACAACCGCGGCACCGGGAACCGTGGCGCCGAGTTCAAGAAGGTCGTCTACGGGCGGCTCGGCGTGGTGGAGACGGAGGACCAGGCCGCCGCCGCCCGCGCGGTGGGCCGGCTGCCCTACGTGGATTCCGCCCGGATGGGCATCTGGGGCTGGAGCTACGGGGGCTTCATGACGCTCAACGCGCTCTTCCGCCACCCCGACGTCTACCGGATGGGCATGGCGGTGGCCCCGGTGACCCACTGGAAGTACTACGACAACATCTACACCGAGCGGTACAACGGGCTCATCGCCGAGAACCAGTCCGGGTATGACGCCGGCTCGCCGCTCACCTACGCCGACTCGCTGCGCGGGCGCCTGCTCCTGGTGCACGGCACCGGCGACGACAACGTCCACTACCAGAATTCCGAGGCGCTGATCGACCGCCTGGTCCAGGCGAACAAGCAGTTCACCCTGATGTCGTACCCCAACCGGAACCA
The DNA here is from genome assembly GCA_025924275.1 of Gemmatimonadales bacterium. Taxonomy (GTDB): domain Bacteria; phylum Gemmatimonadota; class Gemmatimonadetes; order Gemmatimonadales; family GWC2-71-9; genus JAICEH01. Next base: position 596 of record JAICEH010000157.1, read on the forward strand.
CGGCATCTTCGGGGGCAACACCACCGTGCACCTCCGCCGCCTGCTGACCGACTTCGCGCTCCGCGAGCTCGGCGTCGAGTCCGCGGAGTCTCCCCCCCTCCCGTAGCGGGGGCTAGATTCGGGGTGAACCCCGGCCAGGAGGGTCCCGTGACCTACGAGGAGATCGTCGAGGTGCTCGGGTACGCCAGTGGACATGACCTGGCAGTGAAGCTGACCACCGCCGACCGGCGGGAAGTCGTCGGCGTGCCCACCAGCGTGGACGCCGGGCGGACGGCCCACGAGGTGTACCTCCGCCCCGCCGGCGATCCCGACCTGGAGATCGCCGTCAGCCTCGGGGCCGTCACCGCCGTGGAGATCGCCTAGGGTGGTATCGCTCCTCGACATCATCGGCCCCGTGATGGTCGGGCCCTCGTCGTCGCACACGGCGGGGGCCTGCCGCATCGGGCTCTTCGCCCGGGCGCTGGCCGGCGGGCAGCCCGGGAGCGCCCGGGTGGAGCTCCACGGCTCCTTCGCCCGGACCGGCGTGGGCCATGGCACCGACCGCGCCATCGTGGGCGGCCTGCTCGGCTTCCAGCCCGACGACGAGCGGCTCCGCGCGAGCCTCGAGCTGGCCCGCGAGGCCGGCCTCGACGTGTCCTTCGCCAACACGACCCTCCGCGGCGAGCACCATCCCAACACGGCCCGGCTCACCCTCACCCGGGGCGATCGCACCATCGCGGTCACCGGCTCCTCGATCGGGGCCGGGCGGATCAGCATCACCGGGATCGACGGGTACCCGGTCGAGATCACGGGCGCACTTCCCACCCTGGTCTTCGTGGCGCCCGACGTGCCCGGGATCGTGGCCGCCGCCACCTCCGCCCTCGCCGGCGAGTCGGCCAACATCGCCACCATGCGCGTCTCCCGCCGCCGGAAGGGCGGCGAGGCCATCCACGTCTACGAGCTCGACTCGGCCCCGTCCGACGGCGCCGTCGAGGCCATTCGCGCGCTCGGGGTGCGGATGGTGCGGGCCGTCCCCCGGGTGGCCTGATGTTCGACTCGGTCCGCGAGGCGGTGGATCGCGCCGCCCGGGAGGGCGTGAGCCTCGGCGAGGTGGCGCTCCGCGCGGAGTCCGAGGCCGGGCTCCGGTCCCGGGTCGAGGTCGAGGCGGCTCTCGCGCGCGCGCTTCAAGTGATGCGCGGGGCCATCGACCGGGGCCGCCAGGGCGACCTGCGGAGCGTCTCGGGCCTGGTCGGGGGCGACGCGGCGCTCGTCGCCCGCTCTCCCGGCCCCCTCGGCGGCACGCTGTTCACCGACGTGCTGAGCGGTGCCCTGGCGGTGCAGGAGGTCAACGCGGCGATGGGCGTGATCGTGGCCGCGCCCACCGCCGGCGGCGCCGGCGTCCTCCCCGGCGTGCTGCTGGGCCTCGGCACGCGGTGCCGGCTCGACGACGCCACCCTGGTCCGGGGGCTCGCCGCCGCCGGGCTGGTCGGTGCGGTGGTGGCGGTGCGGGCCTCGCTGTCCGGGGCCGAGGGGGGCTGCCAGGCCGAGACCGGTGCCGCGGCCGCGATGGCGGCGGCGGCCGGGGTCGAGGTGCTGGGCGGCAGCCCGGAGGAGGCCGAGCACGCCATCGGGCTCACGATGCAGGGCACGCTGGGCCTGGTCTGCGACCCCCTCGGCGGCCTGGTCGAGGTGCCTTGCGTGTACCGGAACGCCACCGGCGCGGCGATGGCGCTGGCCGGCATCGAGATGGCCCTGAGCGGGGTCCGGTTCCCCATCCCGGTGGACGAGGTCATCGACACGATGGGGGAGATCGGCCGGAGGATGGACGTCCGCTACCGGGAGACGGCAGGGGGTGGCCTGGCCGCCACGCCGACCGGCCGGCGGCTTGCCCGGGAGCGGCTGGTCGCCCTCAAGGGCAAGCCTTCGTGACCCCGGGGGCACTGGCCGGCCGGTTCGTTCTGAAACAAATTGAAACACCGGGGCGTAGGGGGCCGGGACCATGGAAGACATCCTCGCGATCCTCCTGATCTTCGGCGGCGGCACCCTGATCGCCGTGTCCTTCAGCCCCATCGGCAAGGCCATCGCGGCGCGGATCCGCGGGGGCGGTCCGACCGGCGAGGCGGCCCAGCACCTGCTCGCCGAGGTGGACGACCTCCGGGCCCAGGTGGCGGACGTGGACCAGCTCCGGGCCGAGGTGGCGGAACTGCACGAGCGGGTGGACTTCGCCGAGCGCCTGCTGGCCAAGAAGCCGGCGGGCGAGCTCGCCCCGCCGGGGGGCTGAACCGATGGACGACATCCTCAAGTTCTTCGGCGTGATGATGAGCATCGCGCTCGCCGGCGGCGGGGCGTATGCCGTCATCGCGCTCATCTCGGTCTGGGTCAAGCGGATGGAGCGTCGGGGCGCGGCCCAGGATCCGGCCCTCGAGGAGGAGCTCCTGCGACTCCGCGACCGGGTGCACCAGCTCGAGGGGGCGGAAGAGCGGATGGCCGAGCTCGAGGAACGGCTGGACTTCGCGGAGCGGATGCTCACCCAGGCGCGGGATGCCCGACTCGGGGCGGGGGAGGAGCGGTGATCCAGGTCCAGGATGCGCCGGTCGTGGTCCAGGTCCCGGCGCCGGAGATCCCGCCGATCCCGGACTTCCCGACGCCGGCCCCGTGGGAGATGATGCCGCCGCAGGCGATGGTGCTGATCGCGCTGGCATTCATCGCGGCGTCCGCCTTCGTCCTCTGGCCGCTCTTCCGGGCGTTGGCCCGCCGGATCGAGGGCCGCGGCCCGGGGGATGCCGCGCATCTCCGGGAGGAGCTGATGGACCTCCGGGAGCGGGTGCAGCTCCTGGAAGGAGCCCAGGCACGCGTGCTGGAGCTCGAGGAGCGGCTGGACTTCGCCGAGCGGCTCCTCACGGAGCGGAGCGCGCCGGCCCGGCTGCGGGAACCGGAGGGACGATGAGCGGCCGCGGCTCGGACATGTTCTACTTCGCGGTGGCGGCCGTCGCCGTGTCGCTCGCGGGGATGGTCATCGCGGGCACGGCGCTCGCCGGCAAGGACTTCGCCATCCCGACCATCCTGATGCTGGGGATCGGCGGCACCATGGTCCTGCGCGGCCCACTGGGCCGCGCGCTCGCGCGGCGGATCGAGGGGGGGGCCGCCGCCGGACTCGAGGTCGAGCCCGTGCTCCACGAGGTGGACGAGCTGCGTGCGCGGGTGGGCGAGCTGGAGGAGCGGCTCGACTTCACGGAGCGCCTGCTGGCGCGCGAACGCGAGCCGGCACCCCTGCCCGCCGGCCGCCCGGAGGGACCCGATGCCGCCCGGTGACCTGGCCCCCCTCATCGGCGTCTCGGTGCTCGCGGTCTGCTCGGCAGCGGTGCTCATCCTCCGGGGCCCGCTGGGCAGGAGCCTGGCGCGCTGGGTGGACACCTGGGGGGAGAACGAGCGGCTGCACCACCTGGCCAAGGGCGGTGCCGCCGGGGCCGACCCCGCGCGGGTGGAGGAGCTGGAGCACCGCATGCTGGAGCTGGAGGAGCGGCTCGACTTCACCGAGCGGGTGCTGGCGCAGCGGGGCGAGCCGGTCCGGCTCCGGGAGCCGCGGGCATGATGCACTGGTGGCGGCGCATCTTCGGGCTCGACCCGATCGACCTGACCATCCACGTGACCGTGACCGGGCTGGTGGCGGGGGTCGTGTCCTCTGCGGGCGGCAACGAGGAGACGATCGTGCTGGGGGTGCTGGCGCTCGGCACCGTGCTGTATGCCTGGCGCCGGCAGCGCGCGCTCCGGACCCTGCCGGCCCCGCCGCTGGAGGACTACGAGCGGGCGCGGATCGAGGACCTGGAGGCCCGGATGTCCGACCTGGAGGCCGCCCACGGGCGGCTGCTCGAGCTGGAGGAGCGCCTGGACTTCACCGAACGGATGCTCGCCCGGAGCGGGGAGCCGGCGGCCCTGCCGCGCGAGCCGGGAGAGTCCCGGTGACGGAACTCGGCGAGTTCGCGATGTGGCTGGCGATCGGCGCCGGGCAGGTGGCGTTCTGGGTGGCGATGACGCCGGTGATCCGGGCCCTGGCCGACCGGCTGCGCGGGCGCCGGGACCTGCCGGCCGACGTCGAGGCGCGGTTCCACGCCCTCGAGCAGCGGAGCCCGCTCACCGGGGAGACGGACCTCGTGCACCAGCACCTGCTCGAGCTGGAGGAGCGCCTCGACTTCGCCGAGCGGATGCTCGCCCGGGCGGACGAGGCGGACCGCCTGCCCGGCGCACGGATGGACACCGAACGGGAGACCACGCCCAGCGGAGGCACTCGATGATCACGCGGGAGGACGTGCAGTCCTGGATCGAACGGCTCGACGGCGGCACGGTCGAGCTGGACGAGCTCGAGCCCGGGCTCTGGCGGGTGCGCACCCAGGAGGGGGCGGAGGTGGTGGTGAATTACGCCTCGCCGGTCGTTATCCTCCGGGTGCGGGTGATGGAGGTGCCCGCGGACGAGCGGCTGCGGGCCGACCTCTTCCGGCAGCTCCTGACGTTCAACGCGCGCGAACTCGTCCACGGTTCCTACGGCCTGGAGAACGGGCACGTGGTGCTGACCGACACGCTCGAACTCGAGGGGCTCGACTACCGCTCCCTCGAGGCGAGCTTCGACGCGCTCACCGTCTCGCTCGCCTCGCACCTCGGCTCGCTGGCCGCCTTCCGGGAGGGCTGACCGCATGGGGATCCTTGACCGGCTGTCGACGATGTTCCGGTCGAACATCAACG
>JAICEH010000158.1 GCA_025924275.1 Gemmatimonadales bacterium
CAGCCCGATCCCTGCGGTTCCCGCGCGACGGTCGACCTCGCGGGCGAACCGGCCACCGTCTATCAGCTCACTGCGCTGGAGCGCGACGGCAGCCGGTCCATCGACCGGCTCCCGTTCTCCATCCGGGTCCTGCTCGAGAACGCCCTCCGGTTCGCCGGCCGCGGCGTCGTCACCGAGCAGCACGTCCGCGCGCTCGCCGACTGGAAGCCCCGGGATCCCGCGCGGGGGGAGATCCCGTTCTTCCCGGCCCGCGTGGTGCTGCAGGACTTCACCGGCGTTCCCTGCGTGGTGGACCTGGCGGCGATGCGGGACGCGATGGACGAGCTGGGCGGCGATCCCGACCGGATCAACCCGAGCGTGCCGTGCGACCTGGTCATCGACCACTCGGTGCAGGTGGACCACTACGGCAGCGACGCCGCCTTCCGCCTCAACGTGGAGCTGGAGTTCCACCGCAACCGGGAGCGGTACCAGCTCCTCAAGTTCGCCCAGCGGGCCTTCCGGAACTTCCGCGTGGTGCCGCCCGGCACCGGCATCGTGCACCAGGTGAACCTCGAGTACCTGAGCCCGCTGGTGCAGGCGCGCGACCAGTTCGGGCTGCACACCGCGTACCCCGATACGCTGGTCGGCACCGACTCGCACACCACCATGATCAACGGCCTGGGGGTGCTGGGCTGGGGCGTCGGCGGCATCGAGGCCGAGGCGGTGATGCTGGGCCAGCCCTACTTCATGCTCATTCCCGACGTCGTGGGCGTGCGGCTCCACGGACGGATGCCGGCCGGCACCACCGCCACGGACCTGGTGCTGGCCGTCACGCAGATGCTACGCCGGCACGGGGTGGTGGACAAGTTCGTGGAGTTCTTCGGCCCCGGCCTCTCGACGCTGGGCCTGGCCGACCGCGCCACGATCGGCAACATGTCGCCGGAGTACGGCGCCACCATGGGCTTCTTCCCGGTGGACGCCGAGACGATCCGCTACCTCGAGCGGACCGGGCGGGAGCCGGCGGCGGTGCGACAGGCCGAGGCCTACGCCCGCGCCAACCGCCTCTGGCGGGACGACGGCACGCCCGATCCGGAATTTACCGCCGTCCTGGAGCTCGACCTCGGCAGGCTGGTCCCGAGCCTCGCCGGTCCGCGCCGGCCGCAGGACCTGGTGCCGCTCACCGAGCTCAAGCGGAACTTCGTCACCAGCCTGCCCGGCCTGATGAGCGCCCGGGCTGCTCCGGAGCGCCGCGCCGCCGCCGAGGCCGCGCTGGCGCGGTGGAACGGGGAGGGCGGCGCGAGTCCGGCCGTGGCGACGGCGGTCGAGGAGGGCGCGCCCTGTGAAGTGGAGGGCGCCGATTTCGTCCTCCGGGACGGCTCGGTGGTGATCGCCGCCATCACCAGCTGCACCAACACCTCCAACCCATCGGTGATGATCGGCGCCGGCCTGGTGGCGCGGAAGGCGGTGGAGCGGGGCCTGGCCGTGCGCCCCTGGGTGAAGACCTCGATGGCGCCCGGCAGCCGGGTGGTGAGCGACTACCTGGAGGGCTCCGGCCTCCAGGTCTGGCTTGACCGGCTGGGCTTCAACGTGGTGGGCTACGGGTGCACCACCTGCATCGGCAACAGCGGCCCCCTGGCCGGGCCCATCGCCAAGGCGATCGAGGACCACCACCTCGTCGCGGCCGCGGTGCTCTCGGGCAACCGGAACTTCGAGGCCCGCATCCATCCGCTGGTGCGCGCCAACTACCTGGCCTCGCCGCTCCTGGTCGTGGCGTACGCGCTGGCCGGGCGGGTGGACATCGACCTCGAGCGCGAGCCCCTGGGCCAGGGGTCCGACGGGCAGCCGGTCTACCTGCGCGACATCTGGCCCTCCCCGGAGGAGATCCAGGCGACGATGGCCGCGTCGCTCAAGCCGGCGATGTTCCAGGCGCGGTACGGGGCCGTCTTCGACGGCGACGAGGCCTGGCGGGCGCTCGAGGTGCCCGCCGGGAGCCGCTTCGCCTGGGACCCCGCGTCCACCTACGTGCGCCAGCCGCCGTTCTTCGAGCGGCTCCCCCGCAAGCCCGTGCCGCCGGCCGACATCCGGGGCGCGCGGACGCTCGTGGCCCTGGGCGACTCGGTCACGACCGACCACATCTCCCCCGCCGGGGCGATCCCCAAGGACGGACCCGCGGCCCGCTACCTCCGCGAGCACGGCGTGGAGGCCGTCGACTGGAATACCTTCGGCTCCCGCCGCGGCAACCACGAGGTGATGATGCGCGGGACGTTCGGGAACGTGCGCATCAAGAATGCGCTGACGCCGGAGAAGGAGGGCAACTGGACGCTGCACTTCGGCAGCGGCGAGGTGATGTCCATCTACGATGCGGCGATGCGCTACCGGGACGAGGGCACGCCGCTGGTCGTCCTCGCCGGCAAGGAGTACGGGTCGGGCTCGAGCCGCGACTGGGCGGCGAAGGGCGCCTTCCTGCTCGGGGTGCGGGCGGTGATCGCGGAGAGCTACGAGCGGATCCACCGGAGCAACCTCGTCGGCATGGGCGTGCTCCCCCTGGCCTTCGAGGCGGGCGAGACCCGGCAGTCGCTGGGCCTGTCGGGCCGGGAGCGCTTCGACATCACGGGGATCGCCGCCGGGCTGGCACCCGGCGGCCGGGTCGAGGTGGTCGCAGCGGCGGAAGACGGCTCCCGGAAGACCTTCCGCGCGGTGGTGAAGCTCAACTCGCCGGTGGAGCTCGAGTACTACCGGCACGGGGGGATCCTGCAGCGGGTGCTGAGGCAGTTCACGGACTAGGGGAGCGGGGAGCGGGGAGCGGGCCGCCCCGCTGCCTCCCTCGCGGTGAAACCTTTGCGGCGCTGGCTGCGTCCCAGTCTGGAACGTCAACGACTGGGACTCATGTTCCGATTGCTCCGCCGGCTATTCCTCGCGGGCACCATCGCGGCCCTCGCCTGGTTCGCCTGGTCCCGGTACGGGCCCTACGATCCGACGCCCTGGCTCGCCGACCTCGACACCCTCGAGGCCCACACCGCCGCCGCCTACGCGAACCTCGACTGGCAGGTGGCGCAGGGGATCGTGGACCCGACGGCGCTCCACCAGCGGACCGACTCCCTCATTCGGAATGCCCCTCATGCCGGGTCCGCTCGCCGGGCCCTGATCGAGTTCGGCCGGGCCTTCCGCGACGGGCACTACCACGTGGGTCGGCCGACACCGGCCTTCGTGGAGTCGCTCGAGCGGCTGGCGCGCGGCGGGGGCATCTCCTCCCGGGCGACGCCCGACCTCGACGGCCGCACCGCCTGCGCCCGGCTGGGCTACGGCACGCGGGACCGCCCGTCGCTGCTCGCGTGGGCGCCGGGCTGGCGCGAGCTCGTGGGCGGGCCGTTCCAGGCCGGCCTGGTGCCGCTGGAGAATGGCCGCCCCATCGGGGTGCTCCGGATCCAGCACTTCGGCGAGGACGGGTATGCCGGGGTGTGCGAAGGCGTCTGGGAGTCGTTCCGATCCTCGCTCGGGCGTGATTCCGCCTGCCAGGGCGAGTGCGAGTGGCGCCTGCGGCACGCCGTGGCGGTGGCACTGCTGGCCGAGCCGCGGACGGCGCTCCAGGCGCTGCGGCACGCCGGCGCCGAGCTGCTCGTGGTGGACATTACCCGGAACGGCGGGGGGACCGACTGGGTGGAGCCGGCAGCCCGCCAGCTCGTGGCCCGGCCGGTTCCCGGCATCCTCTCCACCGGGGTGCGCCACCCGCATACGGTCGGGCCGCTCACGGAGCGTCGCGTGGTCCTCGCCCGCGACTCGGCGCGGTCCGACCTGCGGCCGGCGCAGCGGGCGATCGTGGAATCCGCGCTCGCGCGGGTGGACAGCGCACTCGCGTCCGCGGGCACGCCCTGCGACCGTTCCGGCATCTGGCACGGCGCGCTTCCCGAGGGCTGCACGGTCCTCTTCGCGCCGGCCCTTCCCAACACGGGGGTGGCGGGCTGGGCCCCCGACAGCCTGCTCGAGGGACTCGCGTCCGCCGACGAGCTCTATTGGCCGCCGACCTATCGCTACGAGCCGGGGGTGTGGAACGGGCCGCTCGTCATCCTCGTGGACGGCGGGACCGCGTCCGCTTCCGAGGGATTCGCCGCCCAGCTCCGCGATGCCGGGGCGGCCAGGGTCGTGGGCTCGCGGACCTTCGGCGCGGGCTGCGGGTACGTGAACGGCGGGATCCCCCTCCGGCTCCCGCACAGCGGGCTCGAGGTGCGCATGCCCGACTGCGCCCGGCTCCGGACCGACGGGACGAACGAGGTGGCGGGCCTGGCGCCCGACGTGGACGCGGGATGGACGGAGAGCGACGACGACGCCGCGCGGGCCGCGAAGGCGCTTCGGGCCATCGCGGCCGCGGCGAGAAGTGAGCGGTGAGAAGCTGGAGAAGCCAGAAGGGCCGGGAGATCGCTCTCCCGGCCCTTCCTCTCGCGACTCGCGACTACGCGACTACGCGACCAGGTCCTTCAGCCGCTCGCCGGTCTCGCCTTCCCGGAGCCGCAGCAGGGCGCGGTCCCGGAGCTGCCGGATCCGCTCGCGGGTGACGCCCATCATCCGGCCGATCTCCTCGAGCGTGCGGCTCTGGCCGTCGTCGAGGCCGAAGTAGAGCCGGAGGACCTTGGCGTCCCGTGGCGGGAGCGTGCCCAGCGCGGCCTCGATGTCCGAGGTCTGGCTGTTCATGATGGTCTGCGAGTCGGTGCCCTCCTGGTCCGCGGTCGCAAACCGCTCCATCCGCTCGTTGCCGTCCCCGTCGCGCGTGGGGTGGTCGAGCCGGACCGCCTCAGTGTTGAGCGCCGAGAGGCTGCGCACCGCCTCGACCGTCAGCCCGGTGGCGCGGGCGAGCTCCTCCACCGTCGGCATCCGGCCCAGCCGCTCCTTGAGCAGCGTGGTGGTCTTGCCGAGGCGGCTCAGGTCCGCGGTCCGGTTGAGCGGCACCCGCACGGGCCGCCCGTGCCGCGCGATGGCGGCCTGCACCGCCTGGCGGATCCACCAGACGGCGTAGGAGATGAACTTGACCCCGCGGTCCGGGTCGAACTTCCGCGCGGCGGTCATCAGGCCGAGGTTGCCCTCGCCGATCAGGTCCACGAGGGGCACGCCCCGGTTCTGGAACTTCTTCGCCACCGACACCACGAACCGCACGTTGTGCCGGGCGAGCTTCTCCTGGGCGGCCACGTCCCCGCGGAACGCGCGGCGGGCGAGCGCCGTCTCCTCGTCCCGTGAGAGGAGCGGAACCCGGCTGATCTCATCCAGATACAGGTCGAGGCTCTCCCGACCCTCGTCGATGGCACGCGCGATCTGC
>JAICEH010000159.1 GCA_025924275.1 Gemmatimonadales bacterium
CGGGGAGGCCGCCTGGACGCCGCTCCGGAGGCCCGCGGAGCCCTCCCCTCCGCGCGCGACGCGGCGGGGCGGTACTACGTCGAATCCCGTCCGGTGCCGGGCCCTGACGGGCGCGGCGCCGGCGATTCGACCCGGATCCTCCGCCTCCGCGGCAGCGGGGGCGCCGACACCGTGGCGGCGCTCGCGCCGGTCGAACTCGCCGAGGTGATGACCGACCGCGGCCGCCGGTTCGAGGCCCGGGTCTTCGCCGGGCGCGATGCCTGGGGGGTGCGTCCCGGCGGCACGATCTGGATCGCGCGGGTGGGACAGAACCGCCTGGACCAGGTGGCGCCGGACGGCCGCACGAGCCGGGGCCCGCTCCTGCCCGACCCCGTGCTGCAGGTGACCCAGGTGGACCGCGAGCTCTTCGTGGAGAGCCACCCGCCGGAGATGCGGCGCTCGGCGGAGCGGCTGCCGTTCGCCGAGCTCAAGCCGCCGTTCGAGCGCGCCTTCGCCGACCCGGCCGGGACCGTCTGGCTGGAGAAGAGCAAGGCGGTGGGCGACTCCGCCCGGCTCTACCAGCTGCTGGATGCCGAGGGCGGGCTGGCGCGGATCATCCGGGTGGACGGCTTCGGGCGGGTCCGCGGAGCCTCGACCGAGCGGGCCCTTGTAACCCGGTTCGCGGACGGCCGTATGGTGTTGTTCGAGCACCCGCTCCCAGCGCCGGCCGACTCCGCGAGCTGATTCACCGCGGAGGGCGCGGGGGAGGCGCGGAGGGCCGCGGTGAATCCCCACACCCAAGGACCTGAAGATGCGCCGAATTGTCGCCGGAGTTCTCCTCTTCGCCGCGCCCCTCGCCGCACAGCAGCCGGCTCCCGCCGCTGCCCCGGCAGCGCCCGCCGCGCGGGCGGAGGACGTCGCTTCCATCGACGCCATCATGAAGGCGACCTACGACGTGATCTCGGGGCCGGCGGGCCCGCGGGACTGGGATCGCTTCCGCTCGCTCTTCACCCCCGACGCCCGGCTGATCCCCACCGCCTGTCCCCGGGACGCCGCCTGCCGGCCGCGGACGCTCACGGTCGAGGAGTACGTGAAGTCGGGCGGGGCCTACTTCCTCCAGAACCCGTTCTACGAGGTCGAGAGCCACCGGGTGGAGGAGCGCTACGGCCACGTGGCGCACGTCTTCAGTACCTATGAATCCCGAAAGGCACCGGGGGAGGCGCCGTTCACCCGCGGGATCAATTCCTTCCAGCTCTTCTGGGACGGGACGCGCTGGTGGGTGGTGTCGATCTTCTGGAACGACGAGTCGCAGGCGGGGCCCATCCCGGCGCAGTACTCGCCGAAGCGGTAGTTCCATTCACCGCGGTGAATCAGGCGGCAGGGGGCGGGGGCGGCACCGGCGGCGCGGGCGGCTTGAGCTTGTCGGTCGCCCGCCGGTCCCGGCGCTGACCCTCCAGGTACCACCGCCGCGTGATCTCCCCGGCCAGGTCCCGGTTCCCCAGCCCGAAGGCCAGCCCGGCGGCCAGCGCCACCGCGCCGAGGATGAGGGTGAAGGCCGTGGTCACGATCTCCGGCGCCAGCCCCACCTGGGTGAGCGCCATGAACACGCCGATCAGCACCACCGTGGCCTTGGCCAGCTTCGCCAGGGTCGGCACCCCGGCCACCGCACCGGCCGAGGCGAGCAGGACCACCCGCACGAACTCCCCCAGGATCACGCTCAGCACCACGATCACCACCGCGGCCACCAGGGTCGGCAGGAACGCGATCATCGCGCCGAACATCTCGTTGATGCTCTCCAGCCCGAGGGCGGCGCTCGCCAGCAGGATCACCACCAGCATCACCAGCCAGAAGGCGAGGCGGGCGACCGCCGTGCCCGGGTCGAGGTGCCGGCCGGTCCGCTCCACCGCCTCGGTGATGCCGCCCGCGTCCGCCATCGCCTTGAAGTTGAGCCGCAGCAGGGTCGCGTCGACCCAACGGCGCACCTGACGGGCCAGGAAGTATCCGGCCAGGAGGAGGACCAGCGCGGCCAGCAGCGGGGGCAGGATGAAGGCGAGCTGCTCGGCGCCCAGCCGGAGCCGCTCCAGGAGTTCGTTCACGGCGTCACCTCGAGGACGACCTTGCCGAATTGGGTGCCCGCCGCGAGCCGGCGGAAGGCCGCCGCCCCGTCGGCGAGGGGGAATGTCGCGTCCACCACCGGGCGGAGCGCGGGCTCGGCGGCGAGCCGGGCGACCTCGGCGAACTCCGCCGCGCTGCCCATCGTCGAGCCGAGGAGCGACCACTGGTACCAGAAGAGCCGGCGGACGTCGATGGTCACCATCGGGCCCGACGTCCCGCCGCAGGTGACCAGTCGCCCGCCGCGGGCCAGCGACCGGAGGGAGGACTCCCAGGTGGCCTCCCCCACGCTGTCCACCACGACGTCGGCGCCGCGTCCGCCGGTGAGGCGCCGGACCTCGGCCGGCACGTCCGCGCCGGCCGGCACGATCTCGACGCCGAACAGCTCACGGGCGCGGGCGAGCTTCGCCTCGCTGGTGCTCGTGGCGATGGCCCGGCCGCCCAGGTGGTGCACGATCCGCGCCGCCGCCTGCGCCACCCCGCCGCCGATCCCCCGGACCAGCACCACCTCCCCCGGTACCAGCCGGGCACGGCGCACCAGCATCCGCCAGGCGGTGAGCGTGGCGAGGGGGAAGGCGGCGGCTTCGGCCCACCCGAGGCCCGCCGGCTTTCGCGCCAGGTTCCGCGCGGGCACCACCAGGAATTCTGCCGCGGCCCCCGGGCGGTGCTCGCCGACGATGCCGAACCGGGGGCAGAGCGGCTCCTCGCCTGACCGGCACCACTCGCAGTCCCGGCAGGCGACGCCGGGATTGACCAGGACCTCGTCCCCGGTGCGCCAGTCCCCGGCGGCATCGCCCACCGCCTCCACCACCCCAGCCCCGTCGGAGCCGACGACGTGGGGGAAGGCGTACTGCAATCCCCTGAGCCCCTCGACCACGAAGAGGTCGAGGTGGTTGAGCGCCGCCGCCCGGACGCGGATCCGGACGTCGTCGGGTTGCGTGAGTTCCGGCGCCGGGAGTTCGAGGAGGCGGAGCTCGCCCGGGCCGCCGGTCCGCTCGATGGCGAGCGCCTGCATCGAGGCGCTCACCTGGGCTCGGGCGTCCCGGTGGAATCGGGCAGGACGACGCGGACCTGCCAGACCACCGGGCGGAAGCCCTCGATCCGCGCGGTCACCGTCGTGCTGCCGGCCCAGGCCCCCCGGACCAACCCCCTGGCATCCACCCGGGCGATGGTCGAGTCGGCGCTTTCCCACCGCACCACGGCCTCCGGGACGTCCCGGTCGGCCGAGTCCCGCGGGAGCACGGTGAGCTGTCGGGTGCCCTCATGGGGCACGTCCACCGGACCGGAGCCGGGGCCGGGTTCGAGGAGCAGCGACTCCACCCGTCGGTGGGCGGGGACCGGGGCGGGCGGTGCGGAGTCCCGGGCGGGGGCCGGCGCCGGCTGGGGCTGGGCCGGTGGCTGGCCGGCCGGGGCCGGCTCCGTCCCCCGCACGGCAACCGTGATCGCGCCGGCCCGGGTCCCCGCGCGGGCCTCCACCCGGGCGAGTCCCGGTCGCCGTGCCAGGAGCGCCCCGGTGGCGTCCACGGCCACGACGCTGGTATCGGAGGACACGAACCGGAACGGCACCGTCAACACGTTCCCGGCGGCGTCGAAGGCGGTGGCGAGGACGGGCCGGCGCTCGCCCACCCGCAAGGTCACCGCCTCGGGGACCACCTGCACCTCGGCCACCTGGCGCGCCCCGGCGGGCGCCGCCAGGGCGATTTCGAGGGCGATTCCGAGGGCGATCCGGCGAACGAAGGGGGTGAGGCGCACGAGTGGAATGTAAGTCGGCGGCGTCCGATGTCTTGCCTAACCCGGCCAGATTCGCAAACTATATCGTGCAGATCGCGCAGCGCCGACGTGCACGCCCGGCGCGCACCGCGCCCGACGGCGGGGCCACGCCGAACACGTTTCCGGAGGACAGGCTATGTCAGAGGAGATGGGCTGGTCCGAATCCTGGATGTCGCCGCAGCCGTCGGTGACCCCCGAGCCGGCGCCTGCCGCGGCACCGATGGCAAGGCCCGCGGTGAAGAAGGCGGTCAAGAAGGCCGTGGCGAAGAAGGCCGTCAAGAAGGCGGTCAAGAAGGCCGTGGCCAAGAAGGCCGTCAAGAAGGCCGTGAAGAAGAAGGCGGCGAAGCGGGCCAGGAAGGCCAAGCGCACCGTGAGGAAGGCGGGGCGGAAGGTGAAGCGCGCCGTCCGGAAGGGGGCCCGCAAGGCCAGGCGGGGTGCCCGGAAGGCGGTCCGGAAGGCCCGGCGGACCGTCCGGAAGACCGCCCGCAAGGCGAGGAAGACGGCGCGGAAGAAGTAGCCCGCTCCCCGGCGAATCGAGCGCCCCGCCCCGGCGGGGCGCTTCGCATTCGGGCAACCCACTCCCCCGTACGGACTTGCCAGCGGCACCCGGGAGCCCCACCTTGGGCCATGCCCAACCCCCATCCGGCTCGGTTCCTGCTCGTGCTCGCCCTCGCCGGGACCGCCTGCAGCCGTGCCCCGTCGACCCAAACGCCCTCGCCGGCGGCACTTGGCGCCGAGCTCGAGGCCCAGTTCCAGCGTTCCGCCGTGGCCTGGAACTCGGGGGACCTCGCCGGGTTCATGGAGGATTACGCCCGGGACTCGCTCACCTCCTTCATGGGAGCGCGGGCCCCGGTCTACGGCTGGGAGACGATCCGTGACCGCTATGCGCCCAGCTTCCAGCCGGGCGCGCGGCGGGACAGCCTGCGATTCGAGCGGTTTGCGGTGCGCCCGCTTTCCCCCACGCTCGCGCTGGTCACCGCGCGCTTCAACCTCTATCGCGGCGACAGCGTGACCGCGAGCGGGCCGTTCACCCTCGTGATGGAGCGTCGCCCGGATGGGTGGAAGATCCTGCACGACCACACGTCGCCCGATCCGCGCTAGACTCGCCCTCGCGGGCGCCCTCCTCGCGGCCTGTTCCGGTGCGGCCGACCGGCCGGTGGCCCTGCTCGGGGCCACCATCATCGACGGCTCCGGCGGGCCGGTGCTCCTGGATGGCGGCATCGTCGTCCGGGACGGCCGGATCGAAGCCATCGGCTCGCGCGAGACCCTGATCCTGCCCCGTGGCACCGAGACGATCGAGGTCGGCGGCCGGTTCATCATCCCGGGGCTGATCGACGCCCACACCACGGTCGCCGCCTGGGCGATCCCGCGCTACCTCGAGTTCGGGGTGACGACCG
>JAICEH010000160.1 GCA_025924275.1 Gemmatimonadales bacterium
CCCTACGCCGCCTACGTGGCGGAGCTGGCCCGGCGCGGGGTGGTGATCGAGGAGCTCTGAAGCGGGGGTCTGGAGTCGTGTCGCGCGACGCGTGACTCGTGACGGGGCGGGGAACGGGGGGGCGGAAAGGGAACTTCCCGCCCCCTTCAGCGTTCCCTCACGCGGAAAGTCCGACGTTTCCCGACCCGGGGCGCCCGCTGGAGGCGCCCCGCGTCGCGACAGGAGGCCTGATGGCCGGGTTCGAGTCCCTCTGGGAGCAGGCGCTGCCCTTCGACGAATTCGTCGCCGGGAGCACGGAGCACCGTGAGCTGTGGGCCGGCCTCCACCGGCTGGCCCGGCTGCCCGACTGGGCCCTGGCCGCTGCCGCGAGTGCGCCGCGCCGGCGGCTCCTGGTGCTCGCCGAGGACTGGTGCGGCGACGCCTCCAACACCATCCCGATCCTCGCTCGGTGGACGGAGCACGCGGCGTCGCTGGAGCTCCGGATCCTCCGGCGCGACGAGCATCCGGAGGTCATGGACCGCTACCTCACCGACGGCAGCCGCTCCATCCCGATCGTGATCGCGCTGGACGAGGCGGATCGCGAACTCGGGCACTGGGGTCCGCGCCCCCGCGCGCTCCAGGAGTGGGTGCTGGCACACCGGCGGACCATCCCCAAGGCCGAGCTCTACCCCTGGATCCGCCGATGGTACGCCCGGGACCGGGGCGAGAGCACCCTGCGGGAGGTGGCCGCCGCCGCCGGGATCGCGATCCCGGAGCCCGAGGGGCGGAAGGTGGCGTGAGGGGGCACGTCCCGCTCCCTCCCTACCGCTCCCCGTCCGCCGGCCCCCGCTCCCCGCGGAGCAGCCCGAGCCGCGCCAGGGCCTCCTCCTTGGGGAGGACGGGAAAGGCGTTGGCGAGGTCGTCCGGCACCGGTGCCGGACGGCCGGTGGCGAGGTTCACGTAGACCCAGTTGGTCTCCGCCCGGGCCAGCAGCGCGCGGTCGCTCTCCCTGACCATCACGTAGTGCCGCACGGCGCTCCGGCTTCCCGTGGTGCCGATCCAGGTGTGGAGCGCCAGCGGCTCGCCCTCGAATGCGGGGCGCAGGTACTCGATGAAGTGGGTTCGCACCACCCACCCGCCGCCCACCTGGACGTACCGTTCCATCGGCCATCCCTCGGAGGCCGAGTGCTCGATGGCGACGTCCTGCATCCACTGCAGGTAGGCGAGGTTGTTGACGTGCCGCTGGGCGTCGATCGCCTCGGGCGGCACCGCGAACCGCTTGGTGAAGATGTCGGGCATCAGAACATCCAGCCTCCTCCCAGCAGGACCTCCACGCCCTCGCCGCCCCCCGCCACGGTGAGGCTGGCGGTGTTGCGGCGCCAGAGCCGCGCCACCACCCCCGCCCCCCCGCCGAAGTGCCAGTCCTCCAGCGTCACCCGGAGGCCCTCCCCTTCGAACACCCGCCCGCCGTCGGCGAATGCCACCAGCGACAGGCCGCCGTAGTCGCCCCGGTCCACCACCTCCACGCGTGCCTCGACGTTGGCGAGGAGGAGGCCGGTGCCGAGCCACCGGGGCTGGTCCACGCCCCGGTGGGAGGCGATGCCGCCGAGTGCCGTGATCTCCCCTTCCCAGACCGGGACCAGGGCGCGCGCGTCCAGGGTGGGCTCGCCGCCCAGGTCGGCGGCCACCAGGCGGCCGGCGAGCACCACCCGCCCGCCGGCGGGCAGCCACCCCCGGAGGTCGCCCCAGGTCCGGGTGTACCCGTCGCCGCCGGTGCCGGCGAGGACGCCAGCCTCCAGGAGGAGGCCGCGGCGCGGGCCGCCGTACTCCCGGTCGCGCGTGTCCCAGACCAGCGCCAGCCGTCCGGTCGCGTCGTCCTCGTCGACGCCGCCCGGGAACGACCCCTCGAAGAGCGTGGCGCCGGGGAGGCCGGTCCATTCGGTGCGCGCCACCCCGCCGCCCGCGGCGACGTGCAGCGGCCCGCGGATCCGCCGCGTCACCTCGGCGCCCGCGGAGTACCGGGTGTGCCGAACCCGGTACCAGTGGGGCGCGTCGTCGGTCACGAGATCATCGTCCTTCCCGGTGTCGTTGCCCAGGCCGAACCAGCCGTAACGCGCATCCCGGGCCGCCTCCGCCCGCGCGCGGAGTCGCCACCCCGGCCCGAGGAGCGGGGCCCACGCGGTGAGCGACGCGGAGCGGCTGCCGTCGAACCCGGCCGCGGCCACGAGCACGAGCTCGCGCGCGGAGGTGACCCGCGCCTCGTAGGGCGCGCGCTGCTGCAGGTGGAACCGGAGGCCGAGCTGGGGGAAGGCGTTGGCGCTCGGGACTGCCACCGGGTGGAAGTGGAAGAGGGTCGTCTCCTGGGCGGAGCCGGGCGGCGCGAACCCGACGGCCGCCGCGATCAGGAGGCCGGCCGCGCGCTTCACCGGCGCTCGTAGAGGTGGGCGCAGTCCTTCGCCGCGGCCTCCCGGCCGTCGTGCACGGCGTAGCGGCCGGGGAATATCGAGGCGGCGCCGTACTCGCCGTTCCGGTTCACGGCGTAGAAGGTGAGGCCGAACGTGGGCCGACCCTGGCCGTCGAGGAGCCGCGGCGGCGTCATCGCCACCACGCGCCGGAGGGTCTCGAGACAGGCGTCGGTGGGGCTCATCCCGCGGCGCATGTGCTCCACGGTGAGGAACCCGCCGCAGACCATGATGTTCGATTCGCCGCGCCCGGTGGAACCGGCGGCGCCCACCGTGTTGTCGCAATACTGGCCCGCGCCCACGATCGGCGAGTCGCCCACCCGACCCGGGATCTTCCACGCGAGCCCGCTCGTGGTGGTGACCGACGAGATCTCGCCCTTCGCGTTCACCGCGTTGAGGTTGATCGTCCCGGTGGGCCGGGCCACCATCGCCTCGCCCTGGGGCACGTCGAGCCAGTCGTCTTCCCGCCCCCGGTTGGCGCGCCAGGCGAGCCATTTCTGCCGCGACTCCGGGGTCAGGAGGTCCTCCTCCTTGAAGCCGTAGGAGAGCGCGAATCGCTTGGCGCCCTCGCCCACGAGGAGGATGTGGTTGGTGTACCGGAGCACCAGCTTGGCCACCTCGCTCGGGGTCTTGATGCCCTCGAGGGCCCCCACCGCCCCGGCACGCTTCGACGGCCCGTGCATGCACGATGCGTCGAGCTGCACCACGCCCGCCTCGTTGGGGAGGCCGCCGTAACCGACCGAGTCGTCGGCCGGGTCGAGCTCCTGGATCTTCACCCCCTCGACCGCGGCATCGAGCGTGTCCGCCCCCTGCAGCATCAGCTCCACCGCCCGGGTGACCGGCCGGAGGCTGTTGTTGGAGCTGATCGCCACCGGCCGGGCCGGCGGGGGGATGTGAACGGCGGGTGCGGCAACCGCGGCGGAGGGACGGGCGAGGGCGCTGCCGGCCACGGCAGCACCCGTGGCGCCGAGGAAGGCGCGACGGGAGAGGGGTTCGTGCACGGGCGGACTCCGGATGGATGGGACGGGGACGAGGGATAGTCACCGCGCCGCGGTGCGAAATGCAAGCGTGGGCGCGGGCCGGGGGGCGCGCGCAGGCGCCAGCGGGGCGAGGTGTGATTTTGCAATCTCCTGTGATACAACAACTTGGAGAGCTCCAGCCGGGGGCCGGGCACGCGGTTTGCCCCCTTGGCGCGGGCTTCCGCGCCACCGGCGGCGCGGACCCACCCACCCAACACCGGAGCCACGACGATGTTCAAGCGGGTCCTGACCCTGTCCACCCTCGCCGCCCTCACCTTCGCTGCGAGCCCCGACACGGCCTCGGCGCAGGGCGTGTCGGTGACGCCGTTCGTCGGTTACTACGCCCCGCTCGGCACCCTGCTCAAGGAAGGGGCGACCGAGATCAGCACCGAAGGCGCGCTGATGTTCGGCGGCCGCCTCGGGCTCGACACCCCGGGCAGGTGGGGCTTCGAGGGGACGCTGGCCTACTCCAGCGCCGGCCTCGAGGACGTCCCCGATGACGGGAGCGTCATGATCCTGAGCGCGCGGGCCCTCTACCAGCTCGCCACCCTGGGCATGGCCGGGAGCCTGCACGCCGGCGCCGGCCTGGCCTACGTCATGCGCGGCGGGGAGTTCTGGGACGCCGTGGACGAGGGCGGGGTCGAGGGGATCAACGACTTCGGCGGCACCGTGGGCCTGAGCGCGCGCTTCCCGCTGGGGCCGACGATGACCCTGCGCCTGGACCTCGAGGACTACATCTACAGCGGCGAGATCCACGACGACACGGACGCCACCGAGTCCCAGCTCCAGAACGACTTGCTCCTCTCGGCGGGCCTCAGCTTCGGCTTCTGACCCTGGGCCTTCCGGAATCCCGCACCGCCGCGTCCCCTTTCGGGGCGCGGCGGTGCGTTTCGGCCCGCCAGGCGTGGCGAGCCGAGAGACTCTCTGGGGTTTCGCCACGCTTTCAAGTTGGAGAACGATCGATGGGCGGCCGACTCTCGACCAAACCGCGGCATGTTCCTATCTTGGTGCCGCTGACGCAAGGCGCGTCGCGGCCGGCGGGACCCCGGTCGCGCGCCGGGCTGCCCTCGGGCCTGGCGTCCATCGCCGGCGGTTCCACACACCAGAGGAGGGAGTTCCGACATGGCGTCCCGAATCAGCAAGGTGCTGTCGCTCGTCCTGGCGTTGCTCGCCGTCACCGGCACCGCCCGGACCGCCGCCGCCCAATCCTGGGCGATCACACCCTTCATCGGGTATTTCCTGCCCACCGCGGACATCATCGGGGATGACGTCGTCTCCGACCCGATCAGCCAGCAGAGCACGGTCATGTTTGGCGGGCGGGTGGCGCGGATGTTCAACGCCAACTGGGGGGCGGAGTTCTCCCTCGGGTATGCCGGCAGCGGGGTCGAGGACTCGGACGTGGAGATCGACGGCAGCCTGATGTACTTCTCGGGCCGCGCCCTCTACCTGTTCCCCAGCAGCGGCCGGACGAACCTCTATGGCGCCGCCGGCGTCGGGTACATCACCCGCGGCGGCGATGCCTGGGACACGGACGGCATCGACGTCGACGGGAAGAACGACCTGGCGCTCAACCTGGCGTTCGGGGTGATGTTCCCGGTGGGCGAGATGATGAAGCTGCGCCTGGAGATCGAGGACTTCCTCTACAGCGCGAAGTTCGAGTCCGGCGGCTTCGAGTCG
>JAICEH010000161.1 GCA_025924275.1 Gemmatimonadales bacterium
CGGACAACCCGCGGCCCTGGCTCTTCGCGGTTGCGCTGAACCTGGTGCGCGAGGACGGGCGGCGCGGTGCCATCCGCTCCCGGCGGCTCGAGCTCTACCGGGCCGAGGGGCCGCAGTCGGCCCCCGGGCCCGACGAGGCCCTCGAGCGGGACGAACGGGCGGCCGGGGTCCGGCGGGCGCTGATGCGGCTCTCCGACCGGGACCGGGAGGCGCTGCTGCTCAAGGCGGAGGGCTTCAACTACGACGAGATCGCCCAGACCCTGGGCCTCGCGCGCGGAGCAGTGGGCACCACCCTCTCCCGCGCGCGGCGGCGGCTGGTCGAGGCGTATCACCAGCAGGAGGAAGGGCGCGATGCGGCATCCTGACGACGGCCTGATCGAGGAGTACCTCGACGGCGAGCTTCCGGCTGAGGCGCGGGGCGAGTTCGAGGTCCACGCGGCCGGATGCGACGCGTGCCGCGAGCGGATCGAGGCCGCCCGGGCCGCCCGCACCGAGGCGGACGGGCTCGTGGCACTCCTGGGCGAGCCGGAGCCCCGGCCCGGCGCCGGGGACCTGCCCGCCTCGCTCCGGCCCCCGGCACGGCGACCGATCCGCTGGCGCAATCTCGCCTGGGCGGCGTCCCTGGTCGCCGCGGCAGGCCTGGGGTACTTCGGCGGCACGACGACGTGGCGGCCCGACGGCGCGAGGGACCGTCGGGCAGTCGGACGGTCGGACAGTCGGGCGGGAGCCGATGCGCCAGCGGGGCGGCCGATGGCCGAGCCGGCGGGCCAGCGGACCGACCGACCGACTGGCCAACCCAGCGACGTCGCAGCCGGGCCCGCCGCCACGCCCCCGAGTTACCGCCTCGAGGAGGTGGCCCCACTCGCGAAACAGCGGGTGGATGGCGAGCTCGCCCGACCGGTCGAGCCGGTGGAGGAGGTCCGCGGCGCGGATGCAGCCGAGGCCGCGGTCGCGGCGGGCAGGGCCCGGCCGGCCGTCCAGCCCTCCAGCCCTCCAGCCGCCTCGCTGGACGACGCCGTCCGCGCGCTCGGCGGCAGCATCCGGCTGGTGGACGGGCTCGAGGTCCAGCGGGTGGACGTGGCCTGGCTCCCGATGCCAGGAGGTGACTCCGCCGCCGTGGTGGAGCTCACCTACGCCGACGCTGTCGGCCACGCCATCGTGCTCCGGCAGAGCCGCACCCCCGCGGTGGCGGATGCCTTCGCCTCCGCCGACCGGCTGGAGCGGCGCGATGCCGCGGCCCCGCCACCCGCCCCGGCGCTCGGCGCGGCGAAGGCAGCGCGGGAAAACGAACGCGCGGCGGTGGCCCAGGCAGCCCCCGGCGCACGGGATGGCGAACTCTCCTGGATCGATGCGGGCGGCTTCCGGCTGTTGCTGCGGGCCGACGCCGACGCCGACTCGCTGGCGCGGCTCCGGGCACGAGTGAAGTAGGCGGCGGGACCCGAGCGGCTAGGGCTTGCCGCCGCCGCTCCCGGGAATGCTCCCGGGCATGGGCTGGTTGGTCGGCCGGTCCGGGATCCGCTCGGGTCCCGGGAGGGTGGTGCGGGTGTTCCAGTCGCCCGGCAGGGTGGACTGCCCCGGCCGGCACAGGGTGACGTTCCGGGCCCGCCACTGCAGCCCCTCCTCCCCCCGATGCACCTCGCCCTCCTGGCGCAAGGCCACCCGCCGGTCGCCGATCGGCGTCTTCAACGTCGTCGAGCCCACCAGTTCGTAGGGACCCTTGGCCTCCGACGGTGAGACGTCGTCCACCGAGGAGACCGCCACCACCACGGTGAAGCTCGTCGAGTCCCGCGTGGCCAGCTGGTAGGCGTTCTCCAGCCGGCCGGAGCCCACCGTGCGCCCGTCCACATTGAGCACGGCCTCGAAGCCGAATCCCATCAGCTCGAAGTCGTTCCGGTTGCAGCCCGTGATGCGGAGCTCGACCGAATCCGGTCCCTCTGCCACCTCGTGGAGCGAGACGGCGCTGAGGGCGAAGGACGGGTCGTCGTAGAGCCACGCACCCAGGGGGGTGCACGCGGTGGCGGCCACGAGGCCGGGCAGGAGGAACCGGAGGGCGCGCGGCGGAAATGTCATTGGGTCGTCCAATATCGGGGGGGGCCACATCCCGACAAAGGGCCGTTCCATACTGCGCCGAGGCTTCTGGGAGATGAAGGGAGACGCCTCAGGCCGCCGGGCGTGCACGGTCGAGGGCCCGGTACTGGACTGCCTCCGCCAGGTGGGCGACCTGGACCGCTTCGGTCCCCGCCAGGTCCGCGATGGTCCGGGCGATCCGGAGCACCCGGTGATAGGCGCGCGCCGAGAGGCCGAGCCGGGCCACCGCGGCACGGATGAGCTCCTCGCCCGCCGCGTCGAGGCGGCACTGTCGCCGGAGCTGGCGGGCACCGATGTGCGCGTTGGCGTGCAGCCCGGCCTGGCCTTCGAACCGTTCTCGCTGGCGGCCCCGTGCCGCCTCCACCCGGGCCCGGATGGCGACGCTCGACTCGGCCTCCTCCTCGCCTGCCAGGTCGCGCCAGGCCACCGCCGGCACGGACAGGTGGATGTCGATCCGGTCGAGGAGGGGCCCGGAGAGGCGCGCGCGATAGCGCTCCACTGCAGGCACGGCGCAGTGGCACTCGCGGGCCGGGTCGCCCAGGTGCCCGCAGGGACACGGGTTCATCGCCGCCACCAGGGTGAACCGGGCCGGATAGGTGAGGCTCGCCGCCGCGCGGGCGAGGGTGACCACCCCGTCCTCCAGCGGTTGACGCAGCACCTCGAGGACGTGGCGGCGGAACTCCGGCAATTCGTCGAGGAAGAGGACGCCGTTGTGGGCGAGGCTCGCTTCGCCCGGCCGCGGAGTGCCGCCGCCGCCGACGAGCCCCGCGTCGCTGATGGTGTGGTGCGGGGCGCGGAAGGGCCGCGCGGTGCAGAGTGCCTGGCCCGGCGCCAGCAGACCGGCCACCGAGTGGACCTTGGTGGTCTCCAGTGCCTCCTCGAGCGTGAGCGCGGGGAGGATCGAGGGGAGGCGCCGGGCCAGCATCGTCTTGCCCGAGCCGGGCGGCCCGATGAGGAGTGCGTTGTGGCCGCCGGCGGCGGCGATCTCCAGCGCGCGCTTGGCCGCACCCTGGCTCCGCACGTCGGCGAAGTCGACCGGATCGGCGTCCGGCGCGGCGTGGAACGCGCTCCCGCCCCCAGCGTGCGCCGCGATCGGCCGTGCGCCGGTGAGGTGGGCGCAGGCGGCGGCGAGGGTGCCCGCCCCACGCACGGCGATGCCCTCCACCACCGCCGCCTCCGGCACGTTCTCGACCGGCAGGACCACCTCGGGGCACCCGGCGCGGCGCGCGGCGATGGCCATCGGGAGGGCCCCCCGGACCGGCCGGAGGCTCCCCTCCAGGCCGAGCTCGCCGAAGGCGAGCGTTCGTCCGAGCGCGGCGGCCGGCAGCTGCCCGCTCGCGGCCAGGATGCCGAGCGCCACCGGCAGGTCGAAGGCGGACCCCTGCTTCGGGATGGCCGCCGGGGCCAGGTTCACCGTGATCCGCTTGAGCGGCACCGCGAATCCTGAATTCGCGAGTGCGGCCGTGACGCGCTCCCGTCCCTCCTTCACCGCCGCCTGGGGAAGCCCGACGGTGGCGAAGGCGGGGAGGCCGTTGGCGAGGTCCACCTCGACGTCCACCAGGTAGGCCTCGACGCCGAGCACGGCGGCGGAGCGGACGCGGGCGAGCACGACCCGACGCTACGTCGGGGCGAGCGGGTGCCGCGGCGCAGGTCGTCGCCGGGCGGGTCCGGACACCGCAGCCTGCGACCGCCCGACTCGTGACTCGTGACTCACGCTCCCCTACCGGCTAAGATTGTCCCCTTCCCGGCCCTGGCCCCGATGCTCCAGCTCCTCCGCCACGCGCGAGTCTACAGCCCCGAGCCCCTCGGCGTCCGCGACGTTCTCGTCGCGGGCGGGCGCGTGGCCTGGATCGGCCAGGCCGCCGACCTCCCGGCCGCGCTCGGCGCCACCACTCGGGACCTCGAGGGCCGGCGCCTGGTGCCCGGCTTCGTGGACTCGCACGTGCACCTGACGGGCGGCGGCGGCGAGGCGGGCTACGGGACCAGCGTGCCGCCCCTCCCGATCGAACGCTTCAGCCGGGGCGGCGTCACCACCGTGGTCGGGCTCCTCGGCACCGATGACGCGGTGCGGACGCCGGCCTCGGTGGTGGCGGCGGCGTATGCGCTCCGGACGCACGGCCTCTCCGCCTGGTGCTGGACCGGTGGCTACCACCTGCCGCCGGCGACCATCACCGGCACGATCCGGGGCGACATCGCGCTGGTGGAGCCCGTGATCGGCGTCGGCGAGGTGGCGCTGAGCGACCACCGCTCGAGCCAGCCGACCTTCGAGGAGCTGGTCCGGCTCGCCTCGGAGGCGCACGTCGGCGGGCTGATGACGGGGAAGGCCGGGATGGTGCACCTCCATCTGGGGGACGGCGGCCGCGGCCTCGAGTTGGTGCGCCGGGCGCTCGCCGAGACCGAGCTCCCCGCCGGGGTCTGGCAGCCGACCCACGTCAACCGGCGGAAGGCGCTGTTCGACGAGGCGGCGGACCTGGCCCGGAACGGCGTGCCGGTGGACGTGACCGCGTTCCCCGTGGCCGAGGACGAGGACGCGTGGAGCGCCGCGGAGGCGGTGCGCCGGTGGCTCGACGGCGGGCTCCCCGCGGGCCGGCTCACGGTGAGCTCCGACGCCGGCGGCTGCCTGCCGGTGTTCGACGCCGACGGGCGCGTGGCGGCGATGGACGTCGGGAGCCCGGGAGCGCTGGCCGCGACCCTCCGCGACCTGTTAGCTTCCGGGGTCCCGCTCGAGCGGGCCCTTCCCTGCTTCACCAGCACCCCGGCATCGCTGCTCCGCCTCCCGGCCAAGGGGCGGATCGCCGTTGACGCCGACGCCGACCTGGCGGTGCTGGACGACGCCGGCGCGGTGACGGACGTGATGGCCCGCGGAGTCTGGCACGTGAAGGATGCCGTCGCGGTGGTCAGCGACCCGTTCTCGCGCTGATCGTCTCTCGCTGTTCGCTGTTCGCTGTTCGCTGTTCGCTACCGTTCCCCGTTCCCCGTTCCCCTCTCCCGTGTTCACCCCCGCCTCCTTCCGCTTCCTCCGCGCGCTCCG
>JAICEH010000162.1 GCA_025924275.1 Gemmatimonadales bacterium
CCCGGGGGGACCCCGGGAGAATTAGGATGACCTAATTCTAGGATATGTTCGCCCGAATTTCAAGCGGGGGGGGCCAGCCGGAGGAACGGGGTGAGGATCCGCTCGGTCATCCCCCAGACAAAATCCTCTCCGACGAGGTAGCCGTCGATGGTGCGCGGGATACCGAGGATCTCGAGCGAGCGGGTGACGCGGGCGCCGGGGCGGCGAAGGAGTTCGAGCTCGGTCCAGAAGGCGTGGGCCACTTCCGCGCTCAAGGTGAGGGGAGGGCGGGCGGGGAGGCAGAAGACGAACGGCCGGACGGTGACGGGGGGCAGGACCGGGGTGCGCGGCGCCACGTCGTCGAGCGCCCCGACGCACTCGGCCGTCCCGAGGTCGACGCCCACCTCCTCGAAGGTCTCGCGCACCGCGGTGGCGAGGAGCTCCACGTCGGCGGGGTCGAAGCCCCCACCGGGGAGGCCGACCTGGCCGGACCAGGGATCCCCGGTCCGCTCGGCCCGGCGGATGAGGAGGATGCTGTCCGGCGACGGGGCCACGACCAGCGCCACGGCGGCGAGGCGGCGCCCCGGCTCGTCCACGCGGACGGGGCTGCGCGCCTCGAGGGCGCGGCGGAGGAGCGGAGCGAGCGGGTGGGAGTGCACCCACCAAGTCTATACCAGGTGCCGGGCGAACCACTGGAGGGTGTCGGCGAGCACGCGGTCGAACATCGGTGCGGGGCCGGTCCAAGGATGGGTCACGCCAAAGGTGTGCCCGGCGCCCTCGATCGCGAGGAGCTTGGTGGTGGCGCGGTCGCTCGCCAGCGCGAGGACCTCGGCATCGAGGAACGACACCGAGTCGTCCTCGGTGCCGTGGACCACCAGCCAGGGCACCGCGACCGCCCCGGCGAGGCGCTCGAGGTCGAGCTGTCCGGCGTGCTCGCGCTCGACCTCCTCCAGCAGGTCGAGCCCGACGGGGAGCACCTGGCCGGTCCGCGCGTTCACCACGTCGAGCTTCCCGTCCGCCCGCCATTGCTCCCGGGTCGCCTCGTCCCACCGGAGCACCGAGGCGATCGCGGCCCAGGTGACGAGGGCGCGGACGCCGGGTCTGCCGGCGTTCGCAAGGACGCAGGCACCACCGCGCGAGTGACCCAGGAGGCCGACCGAGGAGGGCGCGGGCACGCCGAGGCCGCCGGAGGCGAGCGCGTCGAGCACGGCCGCGAGGTCGGCGGTCTCGGCGCGGAAGGTGTTGCGGAAGAACCGATCCGGGCGGGTGAACTCACCCCCCTCGACCCCAGACCCGCTCAGGTCGATGGCCACCGCGATGAACCCGGCGCGCGCAAGCCGCTCCGCGGTCGGGGGGAAGAACCCCCAGTCCTTGAACCCCTTGAACCCGTGCACCAGGACCACGGCGGGGCCCGGTGCGTCGCGCCGGGCGGCCCGGACGTCGACCTCGATGGGGCCGAGCGCTCCGGCAACCTGGTGGCGGGTGAGGGTCGGCGTGGCCATGCGGCGGATGCCTAGCGACCTTCGTCCGGGACGGCGGGCCGGCTCACGCCACCGCCCCTTCCAGCAGCTCGACCTCTCCCGCGTCGGCGTCGAGCCGTGCCCGCACGCCGATCGGCATCGTCCACTGCTCCTCGATGTGGCCGATCGGGAAGCCGAAGGCCACCGGGACGCCGAGCGGTTCGAGGTAGGTGGCGAGCACCTCGTCGAAGCCGAGGGCCCCGTCATCGCCTCCCCGGTCCATCTCGGTGAAGCGCCCGACGATGACACCCGCCACCTTCGCGAGCGCGCCGACGGTGCGCAGGTGCGCCAGCATCCGGTCCACCCGGTAGAGATCCTCGCCCACGTCCTCGATGAAGAGGATCGCACCGGCGAGGTCGGGGAACCAGCTGGTCCCGACGAGGCACTGGAGCAGCGAGAGGTTCCCGCCGACCAGCGGTCCTTCGGCCCGGCCGCCCCGGAGGGTGACGATCCGGTTGGCGGACGAGACCAGCACGTCCGACGGGGGGGCCAGGCGGCCGAGCCGGCCGGCGGGGCTCACGCTGGTGGTCACCCGATCGAGGTGCCAGCGGCTGAAGGGGCCGAGGGCAGCGCGGGCGATCGGGCCGTGGAAGGTGACGAGCCCGGTGGCGGCGTGGAGCGGCACCAGCAGGGCGGTGATGTCGCTGTAGCCGAGCACGACCTTGGGATGCCGTGCCGCCGCCGCGAGGTCCACGCGGGGCAGGATCCGGGTCATCCCGTAGCCACCCCGGAGGCACCAGACCGCATCGAGCGACGGGTCGGCCAGGGCAGCGTTGAGATCGGCGACGCGCTCGTCATCCGAGCCCGCGAGATAGCCGTACTTCCGGCCGGCGCTGGGGAAGAGCACCGGCTGGTATCCGAGCGCCTGGCACAGTTCGCGCCCGCGGGCGAGGTCGTCGCGCTCGAGCAGGGGGCCGGCCGGCGCCACCAGACCGATGCGGCTGCCGAGCTTGAGCGCCTTCGCGCGGATCGTCCGTGTCACGGTCATTTGGCCTCGCGGGTCCCCCGCCATAGATTGCCCGACGCCCCCCCACGTCCGGAGGCACGGATTGCGTGCGTCCCATCCCGCCCTGATCGCCGCCGGACGCGCCATCCTCGAAATGCGCGAGGACACCGTCGTCCGCTGGCTCGACTGGCTCGAGGAGCGGGGCACCATCGGCACCACGATCTCCCGCGCGATGCTGCAGCGCCACCTCCAGCTCCTGGTGACGATGCTTGCGGAGATGGTCGGCCCGATCCGGCGCGAGGTCAAGGGGCTGTGGTTCCAGGCCTGCGAGCACTACGGGCGCGCCGGGGCCACGCGCGGGCTGGCGGCCGGGGAGGTGGTCGAGGAACTGACCTTCCTCCGGGACCTGCTCACCCGCCAGCTCGCGCCAGTGCTCGCGGCGATGCGCGCCCGCCAGGCGATGGCCATCGTGATCCGGCTCAACCGGGTGCTCGACAAGGGCATCGCCGTGTCGGTGGTCGGCTACACCGACGCGCTGGTCGCGACCCTCTTCACCGAGAGTGGTGTCCCCGCCCCCGGCTCCGAGTTCGATCCCGCCGAGGCCGAGCGCCAGATCGTCGCGCTGGAACAGGAACTCGCCGCCCTGACCGCCAGGCGCTGAGACCGCGTTCCGACGGGGCGCGGTGAATCCGCACCTCCCCGCCTGCATTTCGTCCCGCCGACCCACCGGGCGCGGGCCATCGTGGCTCCGTGCCCGGGATTCCGATGCGCCTCCCGCAGGCGCTCGCCGCCCTCCGGGCGGTGCACGACCTGCCCCTCCTCGTCGCGGCCCTCGGCCACGACCCGCTCTGGGAGCCGCTCGAGGACGCCGGCTGGGCCCAGGGGGCGTGGCGGCGGGTGGCCCGCGTCGGGGACGCGGGCGGCTTCGCCTGGTACGGCGTCGAGGCTGGGGATCCCGCGTCCGCGGCTGCGGTCCTCGCCGCGCGGCTCGCCCGGCGGGGGGAAACGGCCGGGGTGCTCGCGCTCGACCCGGCCGGCCGCACGGCCGCTGTCGCGGTGCAGGCGGGCGGCCACCCCGAGTGGCTGGAACTCGACCTCGAGCGTCCCGCGCGGCTCGCCCTCGCCTGCCTCGCGCGGATCCGCGGTCCGTCCGAGTCGCGGCTCGCGCTGGCGCTCCGGGCCGCCGACGCGCTCGCCGGTCGCGGCACCGACCGCGCCTTCTTCCGCGCCTTCGCCTCCGCGGTCGGCCGGGTGGCGGAGTCGCTTCCCGGGCGGGTCCCCGCGGCGGACCGCCGGGCCCTCGCCCTCATCCAGCTCACCCGGATCCTCTTCCTCTATTTCGTGCAGAGCCGGGGCTGGCTCGACGGCCGGGACTCCTTCCTGGCCGAGCGGGTGGACGCCGCGCTCGCCGCGCGCCGGCCGCTCCACCGGTGCTTCTTCCGGCCGCTCTTCTTCGGCACGCTGAACCGCCGCCCGGAGGAGCGTGGCCGCGCGCACGGCCTCGGGCGGATCCCGTTCCTGAACGGCGGACTCTTCGAACCACATCCCCTCGAGCGCCGCTGGCCGGCCGAGGTGCCCGACGCCGCCTGGCGCGACGCCTTCGACCAGGTGTTCGAGCGGTTCCACTTCACCGTCCAGGAGGGGCAGGAAGGGCCGGCCATCGCGCCGGACGCGCTGGGCCGCGTGTTCGAGGGGGTGATGGACCCCGACCGCCGGCGGGCGAACGGCGCCTACTACACCCCGGCGGCGCTGGTGCGCCGCGTGGTGGATGCGGCACTCTCCGCCCGTTTCGACGGCCGCCCTCCCACCCTGCAGGAGCTGGATGGTCTGGCGGTGCTCGATCCCGCCGCGGGGTCGGGGGCCTTCCTGCTCGGCGCACTCGAGCGCCTGGCGGAATGCCGGCGCCTCGCAGGCGACACGGGCCCGCGGGTCCGCCGCCGGGTGCTCGCCGGCATCTTCGGGGTCGACCGGGACCCGATGGCGGTCCGCCTCACCGAGCTCAGGCTCTGGCTCGCGGTGCTGGCCGAGGAGGGCGAGGTGCCTCCCGAGGCGGTGACCCCGCTCCCCAACCTCGACTCCCTGATCCGCCAGGGCGACAGCCTGCTCGACCCGCTCGAGGTCCTCGGCGCCGCCGCTCCGCCCGCCGCCCTCGCGGCATCCCTCCGCTCGCTGCGTGAGGCGGCGATCGCCGCGTCCGGGCTCCCCAAGCGCCGCGCCCGGGAGGCGCTCGCGTGCGCGGAGCGCGGGCTGCTCCGGGGCGCGCTCGCCGGCGCCGAGGAGGCGGTCACGAGGCGGATCGGGGAGCTGCTCCAGGGGGCCCGCTCTCCCACCCTCTTCGGTGAGCGCCCGGCCGTCGGCCGGAGCGTCCGGGTCGAGTTGTCCAGGCTGCGGGAGCGGCGGCGGCGCGTCCGGGGACTTCGCCGGGAGTTCGAGCGGGAGGGCGCGCTGCCCTGGTTCCGGTACGAGAGCCACTTCGCGGACGTGTTCGCGGCGAGGGGCGGGTTCGACCTGGTGCTGGGGAACCCTCCGTGGGTGCGGGCGGAGGAACTGCCTGCAGGGCTCCGGTCGAGGCTCCGGGAACGGTGTCGCTGGTGGCGGGCCGGCCCGGGGGCGGGGTACGGTCACCAGCCCGACCTCGCGGTCGCGTTCCTCGAGCGTGCC
>JAICEH010000163.1 GCA_025924275.1 Gemmatimonadales bacterium
GGCACCTCCACATTTACCGCGCGCTCCGCACGGACCCGGCCATCGCCGCGGCAGACTTCGCACGGCTCGGCGATGACCGTGCCCTCGCCGGCGCAGGTCGGGCACGGGGCCACGGACACGAACTGGCCGAAGATGTTGCGCGCCGCGCGCCGGACCTCCCCGCTCCCGCCGCAGGTGCCGCACGTCGCCGGCTTGCTGCCCCGCCGGGCGCCGGACCCCCCGCAGGCGCTGCAGGCCTCCAGGGTCTTGAGCCGGATGTTCCGCTTCACCCCGCTGGCCACCTCGGCCAGGGTGAGCCGGGCGCTCACGCGGATGTCCTGGCCGCGGCGGGAATCGCCCCGAGGCCGCGCCCCGCCGAACAGCCCCTCGAGGCCGCTGAAGCCGCCGAAGTCCCGCATGAAGATCTCCAGCGCCTCGGCGAGGTCCACGTGCTCGCCGGCGTACCCGCCGGGCCGCGCGCCGGCGGTGCCGAAGCGGTCGTAGTGCGCCCGGCGGGTCGGGTCACGCAGGACCTCGTAGGCCTCGGTCACGTCCTTGAATCGCGCCTCGGCGTCCGGGGCGGAGTTCCGGTCCGGATGGTACTGCATCGCGAGCCGGCGGTAGGCCTTCTTGATGTCGGCCTCCGACGCGTCCCGCGGGACGCCGAGTTGGGCATAGAGGTCGCTCACTCGAGCAGCCCCTCCACCAGGCGGCTGGTGTGCGCCACC
The DNA here is from genome assembly GCA_025924275.1 of Gemmatimonadales bacterium. Taxonomy (GTDB): domain Bacteria; phylum Gemmatimonadota; class Gemmatimonadetes; order Gemmatimonadales; family GWC2-71-9; genus JAICEH01. The sequence continues at coordinate 708 of JAICEH010000163.1, forward strand.
AGGCTCACGATCCGGTCATAGGGCATGCGGGTCGGACCCAGGACGCCGATGACGCCGCTCAACCCCCCGGCGTGGTACGACGCGGTCACCAGGGTGAATTCGTTCAGGTCGGGATCGTCGTGCTCGGCGCCGATGGTGATGCGGAGGCCTGCCTCGCGATGGCCGGCGAGCGCCCGGCGCAGCGGGTCGCTCCGCTCGGTGAGGTGGATCAGCCGCCGCATGCGCTCGCTCGAGGTCGCGAACTCGGGCTGGTCGGCCAGCGGCTGGGCGCTGCCGAGAACGACCTCGCGAGCGCCGCCGTCGAGCGCGAAGATCTCCTCGCCCTGCGCCAGGAAGATGTTGAGCAACTCGTGACCGGCGGTCCCGCCCGGGGCCGCGTCCCGGAGGCGCTCGGCCAGCGACCGCCGGATCTCGGCGAGGGTGAGCCCCGCGAGCCGCTCGTTGAGCAGCCGGGCCACGATCTCCGCGGTGGGGCCGGCGATGGCGGCGGGCACCTGGACGAAGATGGTCCGCACCATCCCGCTGCGGAGGTTGAACACCAGGAGCAGCCGGTCCGAGGCCACCGGCAGCAGCTCCAGGCGCTCCAGCACCACGGTATCGAGCGTCGGACCCACGGCGAGGCCGAGCTCCTGGGTCAGCACCCCGAGCACCTGGGCGGTCCGGCGCAGGATGTCCTCCACCGCGCCCCGGGCGGGGGGCAGTCCCGCCAGCAGGCTCTCCTGCACCTCCGAGCTCGGCGCCTGGATCCGCAGCATCGAGTCCACGTAGGCGCGGTAGGCCTGGTCGGTCGGGATCCGTCCGGCGGAGGTGTGCGGGTGGAAGAGGTACCCCTTCTCCTCCAGCTCGCTCATCGTCTGCCGGATCGTGGCGGGCGACACGCCGAGGCCGAAGCCCCGCGCCAGCCGCCGGCTGGCGGCGGGCTCGGCGGTCTCGATGTAGGACTGGACGACCGCCTCGAGCACCCGGCGCTCGCGGTCGGTCAGCTGGTCGTGCGCGGTCATGTGCGGGAAGTTAGGGATGCCGGAGGGCCCGGCAAAGGGCGTCAGGCGGCCGCCTGGGCCACCAGTGCGTCCAGCACCAGCCACCCCGCGGGGGTGAGCGCCACGCCCCCGTCGCTCCGCCGGCCCCAGCCGGCCTCCACCCAGGCCGCGACCACCGGGTCGGGCACCACGCCGGCCGGCACGCCCTCCGTCGTCCGCAGGCCGAGGTACAGCCGCTCCAGCCGCACGGCGGCCTCGTCCAGGGCCTCGCGCCCCGCCTCGGCCGGCCGCCCCTGGTCGACCGCCCGCCGGTAGGCCTCCCACTCCCGCAGGTTCCACCGCCGCTCCCGCGCGAAGCCGCTGTGGGCCGAGGGCCCGAGCCCGATGAAGTCGGCCCGCCGCCAGTACGCGGCGTTGTGGCGGGCCCGGTGGCCCGGGCGCGCAAGGTTTGATACCTCATAGTGATCATACCCGGCGGCGGCCGTCCGGGCGTGCAGCTCGAGGAACTCCGCCGCCTGCCCCGCTTCGGGGGGCGCGTCCGCGACCCCGCGAGCGATCCAGCGCGCCAGCGGCGTGCGCGGCTCCACCGTCAGGGCGTAGCAGGAGAGATGCGGCGGGGCGAGCGCGAGCGCCCGCTCCAGGTCCGCGCGCCAGTCGCGGCCGAGCGCGGCCGGCACGCCGTAGATGAGGTCGAGGGAGATCTCGTCGAGGCCCGCGTCGCGGAGCACCTCGACCGCGCGCTCGGCCTGGGCGGCCTCGTGGGTGCGGTGCATCCACCGGAGCACCGCGGGATCGAACGACTGGACCCCGAGCGACACCCGGGTGATGCCGGCGCGGCGCCACGCCGCGGCGGCGGCCGGGCTGACGTCGTCGGGGTTGGCCTCCAGGGTCACCTCGGCGCCGGGCGCGAGGGGCCGGTCCGACCCGAAGCGCTCCAGGAGGGCGGCGAGCGCGTCGGCATCGAGGCGCGACGGCGTTCCCCCGCCGAAGTAGACCGTGGCCAGCCCCGGGGCGGCCCAGACCGGCTCGCCCTGCCACCAGGCCCACTCCCGGAGCACCGCGCGGCGGTACTCCCCGGCGGGCACCTCCCGGCGGACCGCGATGGCGAAATCGCAGTAGCTGCACCGGCGGGCGCAGAACGGGACGTGGACGTAGAGGTGCACCGTCAGGGCGCCGGAGTCGTCCCCAGGACCTCCGTCACCCGACCGCCCGCCTCGAGGAAGCCCACGAGGCGGGGATCGCGCGTCAGGTAGTCGGCGAGCGGGATGCGCACCCACCACTCGCGGAGCAGGAGGCCGCCCCCGGGCAGCGGCAGGAAGCTGAGATCGCCGCCGGCGGCCTCGCCCGGCACCCAGGCCCCGAGCCCGGTCCACCGGAAGTCGAGGCGGAGGAAGCCGAGGGTCCGCCGGTCCAGCCAGAGCGTGCCGCGCACGTCCGGCCGCGGCGAGCTCCGCTCCGGCTGGAACGACACCGCCACGAGGGTGTCGCCCGGCGGCTCCGGCAGGACCAGGTCGAAGCAGTGGGTGTCGAGGAACCAGCTCGCGGCGAACAGTCGCGCGTCCGGCCCGAAGTAGTCGCGGGTGCCGTTCTCCACCGGTCCGACGAAGCCGGCGAGGGCCACGCTGTCCGGGGGAAGCGTCGCCAGGGGCCAGTCGACCCGCCCGGCGATGGTGGACCGGTCCTCGGAGACGCTCACGAGGGAGGGATCGAGAAGGCGGACGCGGGCCTCCCCTGCGACGCGGATCCTGCCGAGCCGGGTGGTGGCCTCCGCCACGCCCAGGCCGGTCCGCGCCGCGTCGAGCAGCGCCGTCGTCCCCGCTCCGAGCGCCGGGCGGACGCGGCACCGGCCGGTGGCCTCCGGCCGGAGGTCCGGCAGGACGATCGGGTCCTCCGGGAGGTCGAGCGCGAGCGGCTGCACACCCCCGCCCAGCACCAGCGGCTCCGAGATCCAGGCGCGATGCCCGATCCGCCGCACCGCCACCCGATGGCTGCCCGGAGCGGGGGCGCTCACCGCGAAGTGGCCGTCCCCGTCGGAGAGGGTGCTGCCAATCTCCCGGCCGGTGCTGTCCACCAGGAGGACCAGGGCGTACCCCACCGGCACGCCGCGGGTGGATGCCACGCCCTCCACCGACTGGGCGGTCAGGGGAGCGGCGAGCGGAAGGAGCAGGGTCAGTGCGCGGCGAGCGGAGGGCATCGCGCCGATTCTATGGCGGGCGGGCAGACGGCGCCAGTCGCGCCTCCGGCAGGAGCTCGAAGCGGCCGTCCGGACGCCGGAGGACCCGGCCGGCAAGCTCGAGCGAGGTGAGGGCCGCGAGCAGGGCCGGCGCCGGCCGGCCGAGGCGGGCGGCCAGCACGTCGAGCGGAAGGGGCTCGCGTGCCAGCGCCGATTGCAGAGGGTCCGACCCCTCCGCCGCCGGCTCCGGTCCGCCGGTGCCGGTCCGGAGCTCTGCGGCCCGGCGGGTGAAGGCGGGGAACGGGGCGAGGAGGTCGGCCGGCTCGAGGCAGGGCGCCGCACCGTCGCGCAGCAGGCGGTTGGTGCCGGCCGAGGTGGGGCTCGTGATCGGCCCGGGGACGGCCAGCACGTCCCGGCCCTGATCGAGGGCTGCCGCGGCGGTGAGCAGCGCACCCGAGTCCAACGCCGCCTCCACCACCAGCGTCGCCCGAGCGAGCCCGCTCACCAGCCGGTTCCGCCGCGGGAAGGAACCCGGCCGGGGCGGCTCGTCGGGCGCGAACTCCGACAGGAGGAGCCCCTCCCGCGCCACCCGCTCCTGCAGCCGGCGGTTGATCGCGGGATACGCCACCGCGAGGCCGTTCCCCAGCACCCCTATGGTTGTCCCGCCGGCGTCGAGGGCTGCCTGATGCGCGGTGGCATCGAGGCCGCGCGCCATCCCGCTCACCACCACGAGTCCCTCCCGCGCCACGGCCCCTGCCAGGTCGCGGCAAGTCCGGGCGCCGTAGGTGGTGTGCTCCCGGCTGCCCACCACTGCCACCGCCTCCCGGTGGGCGAGCTCCAGGCGGCCGAGGGCGCAGAGGAAGGCCGGGGGGTCCGGGATCTCCAGCAGGCGCGCGGGGAAGCCGTCGTCGTACGGCAGCACGACCTCCCCGCCAAGCTCGGCCACCCGCGCGAGCAGCCGGGCGCCGGGCTCGGGCGACCCGTGGGCAATCGCCTCGGCGAGCGTGAGGGGGAGTCGGCCTGCGGCGCTCAAAAACGCGGACGGCGCCCCGAAGGCGCCGTCGGCGGAACCGCTCGCGGCCACCACCTGCACCAGCCGGTGGAAGCCGAGTCCGGGCGTGAGGGCAAGCGCCACCCACGCCGCGCGTGCGTCGCTCACGGGCCGTCGTCCTCCGCCTCGGCTTCCCACGCCGGTTCTCCGGTTCCCTCCTCCGCTTCCGCCGCCGCCCTCGCC
>JAICEH010000164.1 GCA_025924275.1 Gemmatimonadales bacterium
CACGGCCCGCTCCGCGTTGGCCACGTCGCGCAGGTCGGTGAAGGTCACCTTGATGCCGAGCGGGCCGTAGATCCGCTCGATCAGCCGGTGGGTGCCGCCGTAGACGTTCTCCCCGCAGACGATGTGGTCCCCCGCCTGGAACAGCTTGAGGACGGCGTCGGCCGCAGCGAGCCCGGAGGCGAAGGCGAAGCCGTCGGTGCCGCCCTCGAGGCTCGCGATGTTCCGCTCCAGCGCGTCGCGGGTGGGGTTCCGGGTGCGGCCGTACTCGAAGCCCTTGTGCTGCCCCAGGCCCTGCTGGACGTAGGTGCTGGTCTGGTAGATCGGCGTCATCACCGCCCCGGAGAGGGGGTCGGGGGCCTGGCCGGCGTGCACCGCGCGGGTGGGCAGGGCGTGCTCGAGGTCGCTGGGCTGGACGTGGGTCATCGGGCGGGGCCGCGGCCGGGAGAGAGGGGGATGGAAACGTAGGTCCCGCCCCCGGCGGCCGGCAAGCGGGCCGTTGTCGCAGGTTCCGGTGGCCCGCTAACTTACGTGATGCTCCAACCGCACCTGGACCCCCCGGCCGGGAACGGAGCGGGCCCGATCCGCGGCCTGGTGGTGGACGACGATCCGCTGGTCCGGCGGGCCGTCGCCCGGATGGTCGAGAGCCTGGGGCTCGCGTGCGGCGAGGCGGGGGACGGTCGGGAGGCGCTCGCGACGCTCACGCAGTCGGGCGACGTGCCGCTGGTGATCTCCGACATCCAGATGCCGGGGCTCGACGGGCTGGGGCTCCTCCGGGCGCTCCGGCAGTCCCATCCCGACACCGTGGTGATCATGCTCTCCGGGCTCTCGGAGGTGGAGACGGCGGTCGAGTGCCTGCAGCACGGCGCCATCGACTACCTCTCCAAGCCGGTGCTGCTGGACGAGCTCCGCGCGCGGGTGAGCCAGGCGCTGGAGAAGCGCGAGCTCCGGCTGCAGAACCGGTACTACCAGCTGCAGCTGGAGTCGCGGGTGCGGGAGCTCACGGCGCGGAACCGGGAGCTCTTCGTGGAGCAGATCCAGCTCGCGGTGCGGCTGCTCGAGGCGCGGGACACCTACACCCGGGGCCACTCCCAGCGGGTGGCGCGCTACGCCACTGGCACCGCGGTGCGGCTGGGGTTCGCCGGCGAGCGGCTGGAGGAGCTCAAGCTGGGCGGCGAGCTGCACGACATCGGGAAGATCGGCACCGCCGACCACATCCTCCACAAGCCGGGCCCGCTCACTGAAGAGGAGTTCGCCGTGATCAAGCGCCACACGATCGACGGCGAGCGGATCCTGGCGCCGCTCCTCCGGGACCGCTCGGCGGTGATGCAGATCGTGCGCTCCCACCACGAGCGGCTGGACGGCCGCGGCTTCCCCGACGGGCTCGCGGGGGAGCGGATCCCGTTCGAGGTGCGGATCGTGGCGGTGGTGGACGCCTTCGACGCGATGACGACGAACCGGGCCTACCGCGAGGCCCGGGACCCGGCCGACGCGATGGAGGAGCTCCGCCGGCACGCCGGGACCCAGTTCGACCCCGCCGTGGTGGAGGCATTCCTCGCCGCCTTCCCGGACCCCGCCGCCCTTCCCATCGCCGCCGCCACCTGATCCCCGCGCCGATGTCCGACACCCTGATGGTGAGCGTCTCCGGGATGCGGGGACTGGTGGGGACCGACCTGACCCCGGAGCGGGTCGCGCGGCACGCGGCGGCGCTGGGCGCCTGGGCCGCGGCGGCCGGCCGTCCGGCGGTGGTGCTGGGGCGGGACGCGCGGACCAGCGGGCCGATGTTCGCGCGGGCCGCGACGGCCGGCCTGATGTCGGTGGGCGTGCGGGTGATCGACGTCGGCATGGCACCCACGCCGACGGTGCAGCTCGCCGTGGAGCACCACCACGCCGGGGCGGGGCTCATCCTCACGGCCAGCCACAACCCGATCGAGTGGAACGCCCTCAAGTTCATCGGGCCGGACGGCATCTTCCTCGATGCCGACGCCGGTGCCCGGGTGCGGGCCCTCGCGGAACAGGGGCCGGCCCGGGCCGGCTGGGACGGCATCGGCGCGGTGGAAGAGGACTCCGGTGCGATCGCACGGCACCTCGACCTGGTGCTGGCGCTCCCGGAGGTGGACGCGGCGGCCGTCCGGGCGCAGGGCTTCACCGTGGCGCTCGACTGCGTCCGGGGGGCCGGCGGCACCGCGATGCCGGCCCTCCTCGAGCGGCTCGGCTGCCGGGTGGCAGGCATCAACCTGGAGACCGATGGGCGGTTCCCCCGGCCGCCGGAGCCGCTGCCGGAACATCTGGGCGACCTCGGGCGTCTGGTCCGCGAGTCGGGCGCGGCCGTCGGGATCGCGGTGGACCCCGACGTGGACCGGCTGGCGATCGTGGACGAGCGGGGGGAGGCGATCGGGGAGGACTACACGCTGGCCTTCGGGGTCCGCGCCGTGCTGGGGCGGTCGGGAAGACGGGAAGACGGGAAGGCGGGAAGTGGTGGGGAGGGGGGCACTTCCCGTCGTCCCGCCGTACCGACTTCCCGTCCCACCGTCGTCGCCAACCTCTCCACCTCCCTCGTGGTCGCCGACGCGGCCCGGGAGGCCGGGGCCCGGTACCTCCGAGCCCCCGTGGGGGAGGCCAACGTGGCCCGGATGATGCGGGACGAGGGGGCGATCATCGGTGGCGAGGGGAACGGCGGGGTGATCCTCCCGGCCCTCCACATCGGCCGGGACGCCCCGCTGGCGGCCGCACTCCTCCTCACCCTGCTGGCCCGGACCGGCCGGCAGGTGTCGGAGCTCGTGCAGGCCGCCCCGCGGTATTGCATCGTGAAGGCCAAGGCGCCCCGGTCCGACCTGGGGGCGGCCTACGCGGCGCTCCGGGCGCGGCACCCGGATGCGGAGGCGGACGAGCGGGACGGGCTCCGCCTCGGGTGGGCCGACCGCTGGCTCCACCTCCGGCCGTCGGGGACCGAGCCGATCGTCCGGCTCATCGCCGAGGCGCCCACCGCGGGGGAGGCGGAGGCGCTGATCCAGGAGACCCGTGCGCTGCTCGGCTAGGCCGAGCTGAGGGGAACACCGGACCCATGTGCGGCATCATCGGCTACGTCGGCCCGCGTCCCGCGGCGCAGTTGCTGCTCGACGGGCTCAAGCGGATGGAATACCGGGGGTACGATTCCGCGGGCATCGCGGTCGTGAACGGCACCGGGGTCACCATCGAGAAGGCGGCGGGGAAGCTGAGCCAGCTCGAGGAGCTGGTGCAGGGGCGGCTGCCCAAGGGCACGCTCGGGATCGGCCACACCCGCTGGGCGACCCACGGCGCGCCCACCTCGACCAACGCGCATCCGCACACCGACCTGCTGGGCCGGATCGCCCTCATCCACAACGGCATCATCGAGAACGCCGGGGCCATCCGGACGCTGCTCGAGAAGCGGGGCCACACCTTCCGCTCCGAGACCGACACCGAGGTGCTGGCGCACCTGGTCGGCTCGCTCTACCAGGGCGACCTCGAGGAGGCGGTGGCGGCGGCACTCCGCGAGGTGGACGGCGCCTACGGGATCGCGGTGGTCTCCGCCGACGAGCCCGACGTGCTGGTGGCGGCGAGGAAGGGCTCGCCCCTCATCGTGGGGGTGGGCGACGGCGAGTGGTTCGTCGCCTCCGACGCGTCGGCGCTGCTGGAGCACACCCGGTCGGTCATCTACCTCGACGATGGCGAGATGGTGGTGCTCAACCGGCAGGGCTACCGGGTGCGCGACCTCCAGGTCCGCCGGATCACCAAGGCGGTGAACCAGATCGAGTGGGACCTCGAGACCATCGAGCGCGGCGGCTACGAGCACTTCATGCTCAAGGAGATCTTCGAGCAGCCGGAGAGCCTGGCCAACACCCTGCGGGGCCACCTGCTCGACGAGGAGGGGACCGCCCGGGTCACCGGCATCAACCTCTCCGACGACGAGCTGGCGGGGTTCGACCGGGTCGTGATCACCGCCTGCGGCACCAGCTGGCACTCCGGGCTCATCGGCGAGTACATGCTGGAGGAGCTGGCGCGGATGCCGGTGGAAGTGGAGTACGCCTCCGAGTTCCGCTACCGGAACCCGGTGGTGGACGCAGCCACGCTGGTGATCGGCATCTCGCAGTCGGGGGAGACGGCGGACACCCTGGCGGCGCTCCGCGAGGCGAAGCAGCGGGGCGCCAGGACGCTCGGGCTGGTGAACGTGGTGGGCTCGACCATCGCGCGCGAGGTGCAGGGCGGCACCTACCTGCACGCCGGGCCCGAGGTCGGGGTGGCGAGCACCAAGGCCTTCACCAGCCAGGTGGCGGCGCTGGCGCTCATCACCCTCCGGCTGGCCCGGCGGCGCTCGATGTCCATCCTGCAGGGCCGGCAGTTCATCCAGGCGCTCCGGGCGCTGCCCGACCAGATCCAGCGGATCCTCGACAAGGCGGACGAGGTCCGGCAGCTCGCCACCCTGTTCGAGGGGAAGCGGAACGCGCTCTACCTGGGCCGCGGGGTGAACTTTCCGGTGGCCCTGGAGGGGGCGCTCAAGCTCAAGGAGATCAGCTACATCCACGCCGAGGGCTACCCGGCGGCGGAGATGAAGCACGGGCCCATCGCGCTGATCGACGAGAGCATGCCGGTGGTGGTGATCGCGCCGCGGGACGCGGTGCACGCCAAGATCGTGTCGAACATCGAGGAGGTGCGGGCGCGGGGCGGGCGCGTGATCGCGATCACCAGCGACGGCGACGGCGAGATCGCGAGGCTGGCGGAGGCGACCTTCACGATTCCCGAGACGCTCGACCTCCTGACGCCGATCCTCTCGGTGATCCCGCTCCAGCTCTTCTCCTACTACGTGGCGGTGGCGCGGGGGTGCAACGTGGACCAGCCGCGGAACCTGGCGAAGAGCGTGACGGTGGAGTAGGACGGCGGGACGGCGAGTTGCGGGGGCGGCGCGGGAAGGCCGCCCCCGCTCGTCATCCGGTGCGGGGACCTCCACTCCCTGGGGCAGCCACGAGGCCGAGCCGCGCGGCCATCTTCACCAG
>JAICEH010000165.1 GCA_025924275.1 Gemmatimonadales bacterium
CGGGCGACTCGATGTCGCCCAGCGCGTCGGCGGCCTCCGCCCGCACCGCCGCCTCGCGGTCGCGGAGCGCCTTCCGGAGCGCGGGCACCGCCTTCGTGTCCTCGATCTCGCCGAGGGCCCAGGCCGCCGTGGCGCGGAGCCGCGTTCCGCCCCGCTCGAGTGCCGCCGCGAGCGGCCCCACCGACGCCGCATCTTCCAGCTGGCCCAGCGCCCACGCCGCCATCGTCGCCACCGACTCGTCGCGGTCGCCCAGCAGTGCCTCGGACCGCGCGCGGAGAGTCGGCCGCTCGGCGTGACCCGCGGCGTGGAGCGCCGCCTCCCGGATGCGCGGGGAGGGATCGGCCAGGGCCGTCTGGAGGACCGCGTCGTCCACCGTGCTCTCGCCCAGCATCGCCGAGGCCGCCCGGCGGACGCAGGGGTCCTCGTGGCCCAGCGTGGCGGTGAGCCGGCGGATGGCACCAGCGTCCCGCACCGGGCCGGAGAGGGAGTCCCGCGCGGCGCGCGCCGCGGCCGGCGCGTCGGCGAAGCGGCCCGCGGGAGCGCCGCCCCACCACCAGCCGTTCCCCACCGCGTCGGCGAGCACCTCGCAGGCCACCGGGTCGGCCGCCTCCCTCGCGGCCAGGAACGCCGCCACGCGGGCGGAGTCGGGCCCCGGCCGCACTTCCCACGGCGGCTCGGCATTGACCGGCGCGCTGCCCGGGGGCAGCAGCACCGCGGCCGTGCCGATCGTCCCGGCGGCGAGCGCGCCCGCCACCAGCAGGATCGTCTTCACTGGTCCTCCTCCTCGCCGAAGTACTCGACGGCGATGCGGCGCACCTTCGGGTCCTTGTGCGTGATGGCGCCGCGGAGCGCGGTCCGCGCGGCCTCCGACGGCATCTCGGTGAGCGCCTCGGCGGCGGTCTGCCGCACGTTGCCGTTGGCGTCCTGCAGCAGCCGGACCAGGTCGGGCACCACGTCCACCATCCGGCGCTCCGACGCCAGCTCCACCGCCGCCACGCGCACGTCGGCGCTCTGGTCGCCCAGCCCGCGCGACACCGCTGCCGGGGGCACCTCCACCTTGAGGTGCTCCATCGCGTGGAACGCGCTGTGGCGCACCTCGGGGTCGGCGTCGGTGAGCGCCGCGGTGACGGCGGGCGCCGCCGCCGGGTCGGCGATCTCCGCCAGCGCCTCGATCGCCTGCTGCCGGACGTTGGCGTCGGGATCCCTGACCAGCGCGGCGAGCGCGGGGACCGACTCGCGGCTCCGCATCTCGCCCAGCATCTCCGCGGCGGTGCCGCGGAGCTCCGCGTCGTCCGACTCGAGCAGCTTCCGGATCGGGGCTGCGGGAACGCCCCGCTCGAAGTGCGAGAGCGAGTGGAGCGCCGCCTGGCGCACCTCCGGGTCCTCGTCCTCCAGCGCCCGCACCAGGTCGGGAATCGCGATCGGGTCCGCGATCCGCCCCAGCGCGTCCGCCGCGGCGCGGCGCACGCCTGCGTCCTCGTCCTTGAGCCGGGCGATGAGGGCGCGGACCACCGTGGTGTCGCCCGCCGCCCGCGTGGCCGGCAGGTCCCCGGACTGGTGCAGCGCGGCACTCGACGCCTCGTCGGGCTCGGCGGCGACGGTCGGGAGGTCCGGAGGAGCGGCCGGGCCCGGCTCGGACTCCGGCGACGCGACCGGCGCGCCCCGCGCATCCCAGGCGAGCTCGTCACCCGCCGCTTCCGGCAGCGCCAGCCCGGCCGCTCCCGGCGCGAACGCGACCACCAGGGCGAGGCATCCCGCGGCCACCAGGCCGCCCGCCCAGCCAGGTAGCCCGCGCCCCGGCGCGGCGCCGTCGAGCAGCCGCGACACCCGGGCCGAGAGCTCGGACCGCTCCTCCGCCATCCCGGCCACCGGCACGCTGAGCGGGGACGCCTGGATCCACTCGGCCACCTTCACCAGGCACCGCGCCAGCGGCACCCGGCCGCTCCGGCCCGCGGCCCATTCGTCGGCCAGGTACTCGGCCGACTGCTGCAGCCGGCGGCGCGCCAGCCGGTTGAGCGGCTGGAAGAAGAACGCGCGCTCGATCAGGCAGGCGAGGCCCAGCCACTGCGGGTCGCGCCGGACCAGGTGGGCCAGCTCGTGCGCCAGCATCGCCCGCTGCTGCTCCGGCTCGAGCTCGACCAGTGCCGCGGCAGGAAGGCAGATCTCGTCCGCGCCGAGGGCCACCGGCGAGGAGATCGTGGCGGAGGCGGTGAGCCGGATCGTCCGGCGCACCCCGGCCTGCCGGCGGAGCTCGGTGAGGAGTCCGGGGAGCGGTCCCTCGCTCACCACGCGCCGGTCACCCAGCCGCCCGACGAGGATGAGCCGCCGGCCGGCATACCAGGTGACGAGGAGGAGCGACAGCGCGCCCCACGCGATCACCAGCACCTTGGTCGTGGACACCGGCTCGCGCACCTGCCCGACGGCCCGACGGTCCGTCTGTCCGACCGTCCGACTGTCCGACTGCCCGACCGCCTCCACCGCCCGTTCCACCGTCGCCTCGCCGGCGTAGGACGGTGGGGTGACCGGGGCCTGGACCGCCGGAGGGGGGGCGGCGAGGGCGAAGGAACCGGCCGGCCGGACGCCGAGCGCCGTCTGGACCGACGCGGTCACGAGGCCGCCCACCAGGGCGGTCTTCCAGAGCAGGTCGTTGCCGCCGGGGCCGAGCCGCCGGGCCGTCGTGCCGCCGAGCCGGAGGAACAGCCACGCCGCCCCGAGCAGCAGCGTCGAGTGCCGCGCATAGGTGAGGAGCCACGCCGCGGTGGCGTCGAGGACGTTCACCGTTCCTCCTTGCGGCTCTCGGCCGCGTCGATCAGGTCCCGCAGGCGGTCCAGGTCGCCCGGGGCGATGTCGTTGGACGTCAGCAGGTGGTTGACGAGGGCGGTCACGTCCCCGTCGAAGAGTCGCTCGGTCAGCTCGCTCACCATGGACTGCTGGACTTCCGCCTCGGTCACCAGGGCGCGGTAGACGTACTGCCGGTCCACAGCACGACGAGCGACGACCCCCCGGCGTTCCAACCTGGAGAGCAGGGTGGCGACGGTCGTCTGGGCCAGCGCGCGGTCGGGATAGAGGGCCTCCCAGACGGACGTGGCGGTGGCCTCGCCCCGCTCCCAGAGGAGGCGGAGGATGGTGACCTGGAGTTCGGTGAGCTGGTGGACTGGGGGCACGGCGGGCTCCGGGTTGTTCTACAGTTGTAGAATTACACCTGTAGATCCCGGCTGTCAAGATGCCCGGCTGGACGGTATGGCGGAAGACCCTCCGAGGGGCGGAAGTTGGGGAGGGCCGGACCCGGCGCCGTCACCGCAACCAGGAGCCCGCGATGTTCGACGATCTCCTCAAGGACCTGCTCGAGGATTCGGTCTGGGGCGAGCGGACGGCCTCGCCCCGGATGCAGCGGATCCTCCGCCTGGTGTTCGGGCTGCTCGGCGCGGGGCTGGCGATCGCCGGCCTGGTGGTGACCGTGGCGCGGACCGGGGGTGCCAACCCGCTGATGCGGCTCGGCTTCGCGGGGGTCTTCCTGGCCGTGTTCTGGTTCTGCGCGGGAACGGTGATCCTGGGCCGTTCCCCGCGCGGGTCTGCCTGGCTCCTGGGCGGCTCGTTCGCGACGGCGTTCCTCGCCCGGGTGATCGGGGGGCCGTAGGCCGCGGGCCCGCGAGCCCCCCGAGGCCTGGCCGCGTCGCTACGCCACGCCCGCCGCCATCTCCCGCCGCGGCTCGACCGTGCCCGGCTCCATCTCGGGTGGGGCGCAGATGTGGTAGAGCCGGAGCGGCTCCCTCCCGATGTTCCGCAGGTTGCAGGTGGTTCCGCCGGGGACGGCGACCACCGAGTTCCGGTGCATCGGCGAGAGCTCGGCGCCCACGACGGCGGCGCCGATGCCCTCGACGGTCACGTAGAGCTGGTCGGAGGCCCAGTGGGTCTCCTCGCCGGTTTCCTCGCCCGGCTGGAGGCAGAGCAGGACCACCTGGCAGTGGTCCGTGGTCAGCACCTCGCGCCGGAAGTCGCTGTTCTCCCGCGCCATCCGTGCGACGTTCTCGTTGAAGAGCGGCATCGCGTCCTCTCCTGCCGAAGTCGGGTCGGTGTGGGGAGAAGGTGGCGCGGGCGGCCTGCCGTCAGGGTGAATCGCGGGTGAAGGGATGCGAAAGGCCCAGCGCGACCCGGTCGAAGAGCCGCGCGGCGACGGCCAGCTGCCGCTCGACGCCGCCGGCGGCGCCCGCCGCCTCGTCGGTGGTCTGCAGGATGAACCCGTCGGCCAGGGCGGTGACCGCGCGGGCGATCTCCCCCGGCGGGGCGTCGGCGATGACGCCCGCCACCTGGCCCTCGATCACCGCCGCGACGAACCGTCCGAAGCAGGCGTTCCGCGCGGCCGCGGCGCGCGCGCGCCACTCGACGGACCTGGCGTCCCGCCGGGCGATGGAGGGACTCGACGGCGCCGATCGGGGTGGTGCCGGGCTCCACAGGTCGGGGTGATGCATCGCGCGGTGGAGGTGCCGGTGGGTGAGGGCGAACTTGACGTAGCACAGGCCCAGGACACTCACCGCGGAGGGCCCCAGAGGGGGGCGGGATGAGGCTTCGCGGGCGAGTTCCTCCTCGAGGAGGCTGAATCCCCGCTCCGCGACCGCCGCGAGCAGTCCCGCCTCATCGCCGAACCGGGACACCGGCCCGCCGTAGGACACCCCGGCGGCCCGCGCCACCTGCCGGAGGGTCACGTCCCCCCAGCCTCGCTCCTCGACCATCCGGGCGGCCTCGCCCAGCAGCAGCTCGCCCAGACCCTCGATCGGTCCCGGCATCACCCCTCCGATGGTATCAACGATGTCACTTGCGCAATATTGGTGATATCAACAATATCGTCAAGGAGGTTTTGTTACCGCCCTGGGGCGGGGCGGTACGGGGCCCGCTCCCCGCTCCCCGTTCCCCGCTCCCCGTTCCCCGTCCTGTCACACCCCCTCCCGAGCTTCGGTGCTCAACCCCGGGAGGCCTCCATGCGCGCCGAC
>JAICEH010000166.1 GCA_025924275.1 Gemmatimonadales bacterium
GCTGTGAGCCGGTCCCCGGCTCCGCCCCCGGGAGACGCCCGGTGAACGGGCTCCGCGCCTTCTGGAGGTCGAGCATCGGGAAGAAGCAGGTCATGGCCGTGACCGGCCTGGTGCTCGCCGCGTGGGTGGCGCTGCACATGGTCGGGAACCTGCAGGTCTTCCAGGGGCCCGAGGCGATCAACCACTACGCGGCCCTGCTGCAGGGGCTCAAGGGCCCGCTCTGGGGGATGCGCCTGGTCCTCCTCGCCTGCGTGGCCCTGCACGTCGTCGCGGCCACCCAGCTCACCCTCCGGAACCGCGCCGCCCGCCCCGAGGACTACGCCGTCCGGATCCCGCAGGTGAGCACGCTGGCGGCCCGAAGCCTCCGGGTCGGCGGGGTCCTGCTCCTGGTCTACATCATCGTCCACCTGATGACCTTCACCGTGGGCAACCTCCACCCGGACTTCATCCGGGAGGACGTGTACCACAATCTGGTGGTGGTCTTCCGGAGCCCGTTCAAGACCGCCTTCTACCTCCTGGCCATGGCCGCACTCGGGCTGCACCTCTATCACGGGCTGTGGAGCGGGGTCCGGTCCGTCGGCGCCTCGCGGCCCTCCCCGGAGCCGCGCCGCCGCCGCCTCGCCCTGGTGGTCGCCCTGGCCGTGGCCCTGGGCTTTGCCGCCGTGCCGCTCGCCGTCTACCTCGGGTTCGTCCAGTGAGGGGCCGGCCGTGACGATCCCGCTCGACGCGAAGGTGCCGGCGGGCCCCCTGGCGGAGAAGTGGGACCGGCACCGCGGGGCCCTCCGGCTGGTCAATCCCGCCAACAAGCGGAAGCACGTCATCCTGGTGGTCGGCTCTGGCCTGGCCGGCGCCTCGGCAGCCGCCAGTCTCTCGGAGCTCGGCTACCGGGTGAAGTGCTTCTGCTTCCAGGACTCGCCCCGGCGGGCGCACTCGATCGCGGCCCAGGGCGGCATCAACGCCGCGAAGAACTACCAGGGCGACGGGGACTCGATCTGGCGGCTCTTCTACGACACCATCAAGGGCGGCGACTTCCGGGCCCGGGAGGCGAACGTCTACCGCCTGGCGCAGGTCTCGGTCGAGATCATCGACCAGTGCGTCGCGCAGGGGGTCCCGTTCGCCCGCGAGTACGGCGGGCTGCTGGCCAACCGTTCCTTCGGCGGAGCCCAGGTCTCCCGCACCTTCTACGCCCGGGGCCAGACCGGCCAGCAGCTGCTGATCGGCGCCTACCAGGCCCTGGAGAAGGAGGTCGCGCGGGGCGGGGTGGAGATGTTCCCCCGCACCGAGATGCTCGACCTCGTCCTGGTCGACGGCCGGGCCCGCGGCATCGTCGTGCGGGACCTGGTCACCGGGGCCGTCACCAGCCACGCGGGCGACGCCGTGGTCCTCGCCACGGGCGGGTACGCCAACGTCTTCTACCTCTCGACCACCGCCAAGGGCTCGAACGTCACCGCCACCTGGCGGGCGCACCGCCGGGGGGCGCTGTTCGCCAATCCCTGCTACACCCAGATCCACCCGACCTGCATCCCGGTGAGCGGCGACCACCAGTCGAAGCTCACCCTCATGTCGGAGTCCCTCCGGAACGACGGCCGCGTGTGGGTGCCGAAGCGCGCGGGCGACGCGCGGCCGCCGCACGAGATCCCCGATGCCGAGCGGGACTACTACCTGGAACGGAAGTACCCCAGCTTCGGCAACCTCTCGCCCCGCGACATCGCGAGCCGGGCGGCCAAGGAGGTGTGCGACGAGGGCCGTGGTGTCGGGCCCGGCGGGCGGGGCGTCTACCTCGACTTCCGCGACGCCATCCAGCGCCTGGGCGAGCCGGCCATCGCCGAGCGCTACGGCAACCTGTTCGAGATGTACCAGCGGATCACGGATGAGAATCCGTACCGGGCGCCGA
Source organism: Gemmatimonadales bacterium (assembly GCA_025924275.1). GTDB lineage: Bacteria > Gemmatimonadota > Gemmatimonadetes > Gemmatimonadales > GWC2-71-9 > JAICEH01. The sequence goes on from JAICEH010000166.1 coordinate 1,895, forward strand.
TGCGCATCTATCCCGCCCCGCACTACACCATGGGCGGGCTCTGGGTGGACTACAACCTGATGGGCACGATCCCCGGTCTGCACGTGCTGGGCGAGGCGAACTTCTCCGACCACGGGGCCAACCGCCTGGGGGCGAGCGCCCTGATGCAGGGCCTGGCCGACGGGTACTTCGTCATCCCACTCACCATCGGCGACTACCTCGCCTCCTCGAAGCTGGCGCCGGTGGGCACCGACCATGCCGAGTTCCGCCGGGTCGAGGCGGAGGTGCAGGGCCGGGTGAATCGCCTGCTCGGGACCCGCGGCACCCGGTCGGTGGACAGCTTCCACAAGGCCCTCGGGCACCTGATGTGGGAACGCTGCGGGATGGCGCGCTCGCCCGGGGGCCTCCGCGAGGCGCTGGTGGAGATCCCCACGCTGCGGGAGCAGTTCTGGGCCGAGGTCCGGGTGCCCGGGACCGGCGAGGCGTTCAACCAGTCGCTCGAGCGGGCCGGGCGGGTCGCCGACTTCCTCGAGCTGGCCGAGCTGATGTGCCGCGACGCCCTGCATCGGGAGGAGTCGTGCGGCGGGCACTTCCGGACCGACCACCAGACCGGGGACGGCGAGGCGAAGCGCGACGACGAGCGCTTCTGCTACGTGGCCGCCTGGGAATGGACCGGGGAGGGCGCCGAGCCGCAGCTCCACCGGGAGCCGCTCGCCTTCGAGAACGTGCACCTGGCCACGAGGTCCTACAAGTGAAGCTCACGGTGCGGGTGTGGCGGCAGGCGGGCCCGCAGGCCGCAGGGCGCCTGGTGGACTACGAGGTCCCCGACGTGAGCCCGGATGCCTCCTTCCTCGAGATGCTGGACGGCCTCAACGAGCGGCTCACCGCCGCCGGCGAGGAGCCGGTGGCGTTCGACCACGACTGCCGCGAGGGGATCTGCGGGGCGTGCGGCGTGATGATCAACGGGGTGGCCCACGGGCCGGGCCGGGCCACCACCACCTGCCAGCTCCACATGCGGAGCTTCCGCGACGGCGACCTGGTCACCGTGGAGCCGTGGCGGGCGCGGGCCTTCCCCGTGGTCCGCGACCTGGTGGTGGACCGGGCAGCGCTGGACCGGGTCGTGCAGGCGGGGGGCTTCATCTCCGCGCGCACCGGGAGCGCCCCGGAGGCGAACTCGGTCCTGGTGCCCAAGCCCGACGCCGACCTCGCCTTCGACGCCGCCGCGTGCATCGGGTGCGGGGCCTGCGTCGCGGCGTGCCCCAACGCCTCCGCCTCGCTCTTCACCGCGGCGAAGATCGCCCACCTCGGCCTGCTGCCGCAGGGCCAGCCCGAGCGGCACCGCCGGGCGCTCGGGATGGTGGAGCGGATGGACCTGGAGTCGTTCGGCGGCTGCACCTGGTTCGGGGAGTGCCAGGAGGCCTGTCCCAAGGGGATCAGCATCGACTTCATCACCCGCATGAACCGCGACTACCTGCGCGCGGCCGCCCAGCCGGCCCAGGCCGAGGCCGCCGCGGGCGCGATCTGACCCGCCGAGCCGCGGCGTTCGCGCCACTCCTGCTGCTGGCCCCCGCGCCCACCCTGGCGCAGCACGTCGGCTTCCACGGGCAGGCCGTTCCCGCGTGGGTCACGGCAGCCCCGCTCCCCCGGGACGAGACCTACTCCGAGCTCCGCGTCCTCCAGCCCGTCCTCTTCGGACGGGCGGCCTCGCGGAACGGCGGGCTGGCGCTCGTGGCGACGATCAACCTGGAGGGGGCCACCCTCGCGGACGGCGAACTCGCCCCGGGGAACTGGGGCGAGGGGTTCGTGGACCGGCGGCACCCCCACACCTGGGTCCACGAGCTCATGGGGGTCGCCGCGACGGGCGACGTGGTCTCCGGGCGGCCGTGGGCCGTCTCGATCGCGGGGGGCAAGGGGTTCGTGCCCTTCGGCACGGACGATCCGATGAGCCGCCCGCCGCTCCGTTACCCGGTGAACCACCACCTGGCGCAGATCCTCGAGCGCGCAGTACTGGCCGCTGGCGGGCGGCTGGGGCCCGCGGTGCTCGAACTCTCGCTCTTCAACGGCGACGAGCCCGAGCGGCCGTCCTCCTGGCCCAACTGGAGCCGCTTCGGCGATTCGTGGGCGGCCCGTCTGACCGTGGAGCCCGCGCTGGGGCTGGAAGTGCAGGCCTCGTACGCCGACGTCGCGTCGCCGGAGCACCGGGGCGGCGCCGGTCCGGCCCAGGAGAAGTGGAGCGCCTCGCTGCGCTGGGCCGGCCGGGCCGGGAGCGGGGAGGGATACGCCCTGGCCGAGTGGGCGCGGTCCGACGAGGTGGAGGGGATATTCACCTACGAGTCCCTGCTGGCGGAGGCCGAGTGGCGCGCCGGGAGGCTCCGGCCCTACCTCAGGGTGGAGCGGACCGAGCGGCCAGAGGAGGAGCGCACGGACCCGCCGTTCCGGTCCGCCCGGCCGCACCTCGACAATTCCATCCTCGGCATCACGCGGTGGACCGGTGCGACCGGCGGGATCGGCGTCACGGCCCTCCGGCGCGGCGGGTTTACCCTCGAGCCGCTGGTCGAGGCCTCGTGGGCCCGGGTCGAGTCGGTGGCCGGCGGGCTCTTCGATCCGGTGGACTGGTACGGTGACGACCGGCTCTGGAGCTTCACCACGGCGGTGGCCATCCGCTGGGGCGCTGCCGACGCCCGCCATCGCATGGGGCGCCAGGGCGCGGTGACGACCCTCGGCGTCCCGGGGCACGGGCATTGAGCGGCCCGGCTGTGGGGAGGCCCCTGCGCGAGTCGTCTCCGCTCTGGAGCGCCCCGTCCGGGGCCGGTTCACGCCTTCGGGAGACCTCGATGCAACGCCTCGGCCGCCTCGCCCTCCTCGGATCGCTGCTGCTCCTCGCGCCGGCCTGCGGGGATGACGGCGGCACCGAGCCGCCGCCCCCGCCGCCGGGCGGTGTGGCGCTCACCTACGTGGCCGGGCGGGGACAGTCCGGCCTGGTGGAGGAGGCCCTCGCGGCGCCGTTCGAGGTGCTCGCGACCGAGGATGGCGAGCCCAGGGAGGGCGTGGAGGTGCTCTGGGAGCTGGCGGAGGGGACTGGTACCCTCAGCGACGCGAGCACCACCACC
>JAICEH010000167.1 GCA_025924275.1 Gemmatimonadales bacterium
CCAGTACGCGCACCAGGTCGAAGTACTTCGCGCCAACGAGCCCCAGCAGCGTACCGACGAATAGCGAGCCGATGATCCAGAACAGGCGAAAGCGCAGTTCCTCGAGGTGGTCGAGGAACGGCATCTCGCCGCGAGGACCGGTCATCGGAACGCGGCTGGCGGCGGGCGGGGCGCCGGCCTACTGGCCGAGCGCCCGCAGCCGGTCGCGCGCCAGGGCGGCCTCGTCGGCGGCCGGGTAGCGGTCCACCACCTGCTGGTAGGCCTGCCGGGCGGCCGCGGTGTCCCGCCGCTGCTCGGCCAGGAGCCCCAGCTTGTACAGGGCGGCCGGCGCCCGCGCCGACCGGGGATGGTCCTGCACCAGTCGCCGGTAGTACAGCGCGGCCGAGTCGGGCGCCTCCCCGGCGAAGCTCTCCCCGATGAAGTAGACCGCATCCGCGGCCTCCGGGGCGTCCGGGTAGCGGTCGAGCAGCTGGCGGAAGCCCATCCGTGCCGTCGCGGAGCTGCCGCCCCGGAGCTGCTGGAGCGATGCCTCGTACATCTGGGTGGCCGACGGCGCGGCCGCCCCGGCCGCCGGGGCGGCCCCTCCCGCCGCGGGGGCGTCGAGCTGCTGCCCGCGGGCCTCGAGGTCCCCCCGGAGCTCGGCCAGCCGGCGCTGGCTCTGCCCGGTGAGCTCCTGGACCTGCATCAGTTGCTGCCGTACGTCGTACAGGTCCCGGCTCACGTCGCCCCGGAACGCCGTCACGGCCCGCTGGCTCGCCGCCACGGTGTCGAGCAGCTGGCGCTGCAGCGCCAGCAGCTCGGTCACCTGGCGGGCGCGCGCGGAGTCCTGGCGGGCGGTCTCCTCCTGCATCGCCGCGAGCCGGGCCTCGAGCCGGTCCACGTCGCTCCGGAGGGCACAGGCCCCGAGGAGGCCGAGTGCGGCCGGCAACAGGATCGCCGCGCGCCGCACGGTCAGTTGGGAGCGCGGAGGTCCGCGCCACCGGCCGTGAGCTCGAACTCCGCCCGCCGGTTCTGGGCCCACGCCGCCTCGTTCTGCCCGGCGTCGAGCGGCCGCTCCTCGCCGAAGGACACGATGTCCATCCGCGCCTCGGTGATCCCGCGCCCCGCGAGGTAGCGCTTGACCGCGGCGGCGCGCCGGTTCCCCAGGGCGAGGTTGTACTCGTCGGACCCGCGGTCGTCGGCATGGCCCGAGATCCGCATCCGGACCGCGGTGTTGGCCGCGAGGATCGCCGCCTTGCGGTCGAGGATCGCCTGGTCCTCCGCCCGGATGGCGGACTGGTCGTAGTCGAAGTGCACCATCGCGGCGAGGTCCGCGGTCAACTGGGCCCGGGCCGCTTCGGCCTCCCGGCGGAGGCGCTCCTCCTCCTCCCGGGCGCGGCGCTCGGCCTCCGCCCGCGCCTGGGCGGCGCGGATGGAATCCTCGCGAGCGCGGATCGCGGCGCTGTCGACCGGGGCCGGCGCCGGCGCCGGGGCGGTCTCGGGCGGGTTCTGGCTGCAGGCGCCCGCGGCCACCAGGGCGGCGAGCAGGAGGGTGAGTCGGCGCATTGCTATGCTCCCGGGTCGAAGGGCGAGGATCGGTGCGTGGAGGTCAGGGAGTGCCGGCCGCCAGCCGTCGGGACCAGGCCGGGAGGCGGACCGCCCCCGGCGTCCGGACCTGGCGCACCCGGCCCGTCTCGATGTCCACGATCCACAGCTGGCGCTGCCCGCTGCGGTCGGAGACGAAGGCCAGGTGGCGGCCGTCCGGGGCCCAGGTGGGGTCTTCATTGCGCCCGGCCGAGGTGAGCTGCCGGTTGCGCCGGGCCGCCACGTCGAGCAGGAAGATCTGCGGCGCGCGGTCGATCTCCCGGTGGAACGCGACACTGGCGCCGTCCGGCGACCACTCGGGTCCGTTGGAGGGGCCGTCCGCCCCGAAGTTGAACGGCGCGAGCAACTCCTGGTCCGTGCCGTCCGCGCTCATCGCGTAGATCTGCGGGGGGCCCGCGCGAGTCGAGACGAAGGCGAGCCGCCGGCCGTCGGGCGCGAACGTCGGGGAAAGGTTATCCGCGAAGCGTCCCACGGTCAACCGACGTTCGCAGCATCCGGCGGCCACATCCGCGCGATGCAGGTCGGTGCCGCCGTCCTCGTCGGCCCGCGCGAAGGCCAGGGTGCGGCCGTCGGGACTCCAGGCCGCGGCGAACGCGAGGCCGGTGGCGGTCCCGGGCACGGTGGTGCGGCGGCCGCTGGCGAGGTCGTGCACCAGCACCGCGCCGGCGCCGTCGCGGAAACGGGTGTAGGCCACCCGCTGGCCATCGGGCGCCCAGGCGGGCGAGAGGATGCGCTCGCCCGCCGCGGTGACCGCGGCCAGGGCCGCGCCGTCCGCATCCACGCGCCAGAGCCGGCCGTCGCTGCCGATGAACGCCAGGCGCGACGCGGCGTAGCCCGGCGTCCCCGTCACCCAGCGGACCACCTCGTCGCTCAGCCGGTGCACCGCCATCCGGAACCCGGGCGCGGTGGGATCGGGGAGCGGCGCCTCCTGCTCGTTCACCACCTTGCCCTGCGCCAGGTCGTGCAGCCGGACGCGGGCCGCACCCGGCGCGGCCCCGCGGATCACGTCCACCCCGTACTGCGCGCCGTAGACCCGGTACTGCCGGTAGTTCACCGCGGGTCCGGCCGGGGCGGTGCCCGCGGGCACGCTCACCACCTCGAAGCGGTCGCTGAAGTCGAGGTCGCGCGCCACGATGGCGCGCGCGGAGTCGAGCCCCGCCTGGGGCAGCACCAGGAGGGTGGGCCGGACGCCGGGATTGTAGGAGATCCCGATCCGGATCCCCTCGTCCAGCGGGCGGTCCTGCGCGGCGAGCGGCGCCGGGAGCAGCAGGAGGAGCGCGAGCCAGCGGCGGGTCATCGCCCACCCCGCGGCTCGAAGAAGAACAGGATCGGCAAGACGTCGGCCTCCCAGCCGTCCGGCAGCGGCCCGAAGGCCCGGGCGTTGCCGGCGGCCTCGATGGCGCCCTGGGCGCTCAGGTCGAAGCTGAAGTTGCCGGAAGGGGTCTTGAACCGGACCTCGTGCACGGACCCGTCCCGGCGAATGAGGAAGCTCACTTCCGCGGTGAGCGCACGCCCTCCCGGCGGACTCCATCGCCGCAGCACCTGCGCGACGATGTTCCGGAGGTACTCCGGGAAGGGGAACTGGATCCCGGGCACGCTGACGTTGGCCACGTCGCGCCCGGTGCCCGGGGTCTCGCCCGGGAGGGGCGCCTCGGCCGCGCCGGGCGGCGCCTTCCGGGGCGCGTTCTCGGCCGAGCGCTCAGACGCCCGCGGCGTGGGCTCCCGCTCGGGCGCCCGCTTCGGGGGCACCGGGGCCGCCTTCACCGGCGTCCTGGCCGGCGTCGTGCTCACCGCGGGCTCGGGGGGCGCGGCGGGCCGCTCCACCACCTCCCGGGCCCGCGAGGGAGCCGGCGCGGCCGCCGGGGCGGCCACCAGCTCGACCGCGTAGGTGAGCGGCGCGGCCCTGGGCGGGCGGACGCCCACCACCAGCGCCAGCAGCACGGCGGCGTGGGCGGCGAGGGCGCTGGCCAGGCCCGCGGCCGTCTCCCGCGCTGCCGCGGGCCGCCGTGCCGCCACCATCCTCACCGCGTCTCCTCCTCCTCGGCCACGAGCCCCACGTTCTGCACCCCGGCACTCCGGATGATCGCCAGCACGCGGACCACCTCGCCGTAGGCCACCCGGCTGTCGGAGCGGAGGTAGATCCCGTTCGGCTTGCGGGTCTCGACCAGCGACCGGAAGGTGGCGCGGAAGTCGTTGTAGCTGAACTCGGCGTCGTCCACGAAGACCCGGCCGCGCCGGTCGACGGTGACCACCATCCCGTCCTTCGCCTGGAGCGGCCGGGCCTCGGCCCTGGGCAGCTCGACCTCCACGCCCCCCTGCATGATCGGGGCGGTGATCATGAAGATGATGAGGAGCACGAAGGCCACGTCGATCATCGAGGTGACGTTGATCTCCGCATTGAGCGGCAGCTCGCCCCGGTCGCCCCCGAGCCCCAGCGCCATCAGACCAGGCCCTCGCGCGCCATCGAGCCGATCAGTTCGTTGCCGAACCCGTCGAGCTCGCTGGTGATGCCGCGCACCCGCGCCACGAACAGGTTGTAGCCGATCACGGCCGGGATGGCCGCGAAGAGCCCCGCCACGGTGGTGATCAGCGCCTCCGCCACGCCCGGCGCCACCGCGCCGATGTTGCCCGACCCCTTCGCGGCGATCCCGATGAAGGCGTCCATCACGCCGAGCACGGTGCCGAGGAGGCCGAGCAGCGGGCCCACCGAGCCGACGGTGGCGAGCGCCGCCAGGTAGCGCGAGAGGTGGTCCCGCTCCGCGGAGATCTCCTTCCCGAGCACCATCTTGAGGGCCTCGAGCTGGGTCGGGGTGAGCGCGTGGGTGCCGGCATCGGTCTTGAGCGCCCCCGGCCGGAGCTCGCCCACGAAGTGCATCGCCTCGCGGAAGAGGCGGGTGTAGGGCGAGGTGGGGAGCGACATCATCGCGTTGTAGCCCTCGCGCAGCGTGGTCGCCCGCTCCAGCACCCCGAAGAAGCGGTTGGCGTCCGCGCGCACCCGGCGGAACTGCACCCACTTGACCCCGATGATGAACCACGCCGCGAGGGAGAACACCCCGATCACCGCCATCACGATCTTGGTCTCGGGGCTCGAATGCAGCAGGAGCTCCAGCGACGACGACGGCAGGGCCCCACCGGTCTGCAGGGTCACGCGGCCTCCCGGAACCAGGCGATGAGCGCCTCGAGGCCCTCCTCGAAGCGATGGCGGGGCTGCCAGCCGAGCACCTGGCCGGCCTTCCCCGGGTCGAGGGCGCTCCGCTGCAGCTCGCCGGCGCGCGGCGGCGCGAACTCGAGCCGGGGTTCGACGCCCAGCCCCCGGCCCACGGCCGCGGCGAGCTCGAGCACGCTCAGTTCTCCCCCGGTCGCGATGTTGATGCCCGACGCGTCGATCCCG
>JAICEH010000168.1 GCA_025924275.1 Gemmatimonadales bacterium
CGCCGTCGGCCGCGTCGGCGGGGGAGGGCGCGCGATCGAGCCGGAGGAGCTTCGCGACCATCCAGCCGACCTGCGCCTTTCCCGCGGCGCCCTTCCCGACCACGGTCTTCTTGACGACCCCGGGCGGGTACTCGGCGAGGGGCAGGCCGGCCTCCTCGACCGCGAGCAGGACCACGCCGCGTGCGTGCCCCAGGACGACCGTGGTCCGCGCGTTCCGCGCGTGGAAGATTCCCTCGACCGCCACGACGTCGGGCCGGTGCCGGGCGAGCAGCTCGCCCAGCCCTGCGTGGATGGCCTGGAGCCGGCCGGAGAGCCCGCCGCCGCCGGCGCGGATGACCCCGCACTCGAGGAGGCGCGCCCCGGTGCGGCCCGGCGTCCCCTCGATCACCCCGAACCCGGTGACCGTGGACCCCGGATCCACCCCGAGCACCCTCACGCCGCGGGCGCGGTCAGGCGGACGCCTCGATCATCGAGGCGTCGATGTCGAAGTTCGAGGAGACCCGGGAGACGTCGTCCAGGTCCTCCAGGACCTCGAGCAGGCGGAGCAGCTGCTCCGCATCCCGGCCCTCCAGCCGCACCGTGTTCTTCGGGACCATCGCGAGCTCCGCGCCGAGGAAGGCGTAGCCGCGGGCGCGGAGCGCGTCCTGCACGGCGTGGAAGTCGTTCGGCGCGGTGGTCACGACGTACTCGTCGCCCTCGCGCGCGAAGTCCTCCGCCCCCGCCTCCAGGGCGTCCTCCAGGGCCCGGTCCTCGGGCCAGCGCGTGGCGTCGAGGGTGAGGAGTCCCTTCCGGTCGAACATCCAGGCGACCGAGTTGGAACTTCCGAGGTTGCCGCCGTTCCGGCTGAAGGCGTGCCGGACCTCGGCCACCGTGCGGTTGGCGTTGTCGGTGGTGGCCTCGACGTAGATCGCGGCGCCGCCCGGGCCGTAGCCCTCGTACGCCACCTCCTCGTACGTGGCGCCCTCGAGCTCGCCGGTGCCCTTCTTGATGGCGCGCTCGATGTTCTCGTTCGGCATGTTGACCGCGCGCGCGGCGTCCACCGCGGTGCGGAGGCGGGGGTTGCCGCCGGGGTCGCCGCCGCCGGCCCGGGCCGCGACGGTGATCTCCCGGATCACCTTGGTCCAGGCGGAGGCGCGCTTGGCGTCGGTCGCCGCCTTCTTGTGCTTGATCTGCTTCCACTTGCTGTGGCCGGCCATCGTCCCGCTCCAGTGCGTCCCGAACGCGCAAATCTACCGGCGGCACGTGCTTGGCGGCAGTCCGCCGCTTGACCCGTCCGGGTGCCCCGGCTAGTCTCCCGCCCCTATGCCGCGCCGCCGACTCCGTCCCCTCCTCGCCCTCGCCCTGCTCCTCCCGGCTGCCGCCTGCGGGCAGGAGGACCAGCGGCCGATTCCGCCGTCGGTCTCCGAGGCCTTCGCGGAACTCCCCTTCCCGCCGGACCCGTCCTACGTGGGCCGGTCCGGGGGCGAGGACGCGCTCACCATCTCGATGCGCTCGGGGCAGCCCTACGAGGTGGTGCTCGACTACTACCGGACGGTCCTCGGCACGGGGGCCTGGCGCATCCGAAGCGACGCCCGCGACGGGGCCGACGGCCGGGTGATCTATGCCGAGCACGACGGACGGCCGCTGTGGGTGCGGCTCCGCCCCGAGGGGACGGCGTGGACCCTGGTGGACATGACCGGGGCCGTGGCGCGGAAGGTGACCGATTCGCTGCAGGCCCACACGGACTCCGCCCCGAAGCCGGACTCGGCCGCCGCCGACTCGGCCCGCTGACCCGCCGGGGGTGAGGATCGCCGCGGGCTGCCCTAGAGGCGGTCCGCGGCGATTGTCTTGGCCCGGGCCGCCGCCTCCGCCACCGCCTGCGCCGCCTCGGGCCCGGCCGACTCCCGGGCCGGGGCCACCAGCTGGGCCAGCGCCGTGGCCGCCGCGGTGGCCCGCGGCTCGCGCAGCTCGGTGAGCGCGGACGCGAGTGCGCGCCGGAGCGGCGAGGGCAGGGTGAGGCTCGAGAGGCGCTGCTCCAGCGCGAGCACCCGGCGCCGGTGCGGGCGATCCCCGACCGGTGGCTCCAGCAGCACCCCTTCCGCCACGCGGCACACCAGCCACAGCGCGAAGAGCCCCTCGCGCCGCGGCCCCCGCACGGCCTGCGAGAGCAGGTCCAGCAACCGGGTTTCGGTGGGAGTCATCACCGGGGCGTCGGGGCCGGCATCGGCGGAGGGAGGCGTGAGGGGCTCCGGGGTGGGGGCGGGTGAGATTACCTCGCGGGGAGGGGGGCGTCCAGCAGGCGGGGAGCGGGCCGCACCACCCTCCACCCGAGTGCACCCCAATCGAACCTCCCCTCTCCCCTCTCCCGTTCCCCGTTCCCCGTTCCCCGCTCCCCGCCTACCCCCCCATCCCCTCGAGCCCCGCTGCCACCTCCGCCGGGCTGATGTCGCGCAGGCAGCGGTGATGCCCGAGCGGGCACGCGGGCCCGCCGTGGTAGGAGCAAGGACGGCAAGGGAGCTCGCGCTCGAGCACCAGGGCGCGGGCCCGGTAGGGGAAGAACCCGAACTGGCGGACGGTCGGGCCGAAGAGCGCCACCACGGGAGTCCCGACCGCCGTGGCCATGTGCATCACCCCGGTGTCGCCCGCCGCGGCCGCGGTGGCGGCGGCGAGGAGGGCCCCGGTGCCCTGCAGCGTGGCCTCCCCGGCCGCGGAGGCGGCGCGGGCCTCGCCGCTCCCGGCCAGCGACGCGGCGAGCGCCCGATCCTCGGGGCCACCGAGGATGACCACGTCCCGCCCGCGGGCGGTGAGGCTGCCGACCACGGTGCGCCAGGCCTCCACCGGCCATCGCTTCGTGGCGTGCGCGGCCCCCGGCGCCAGCGCCACCAGCCGCCGCTCGCGGCCGAGGCCACGGGCCCCGAGCCAGGCGCGGGCCCAGGCCACGGCGTCGGGGTGGAGTCCCAGCTCGGGCGGCCCGCCGTCGGGTCGCACGTCGAGGTCCGCCGCGGCCTCGAAGTACCGTTCCGCCACCGGCAGGGCGCCGGCCGGGTAGCGGTCGCGCCGGAACCGCACCAGCAGCCAGCGTGCGACGCGGTGGTGCGAGAAGGTCCCCCAGCGCCCGCGCACCAGGTGGCGGAGCGCCCGGGTCCGGAGGCTGCCGTGGAGGTCGAGCAGGTGGCTGTAGCGCCCGGCGCGGATCCGGGCGGCGAGGGCCCGGAGCGGCTCACCCGGCCCCAGGCCGTGCGCCTCGTCGAGGTGCGGGTTGTCGCTGAGGAGCGGGAGGAACGCCGCCCGGGTGAAGGCGGCGAGGTGGGCCGTGGGGTGCCGGCGCCGGAGCGCGCGCACCAGCGGCGTCGTGAGCAGGATGTCGCCGATGGCGCTGAAGCGGAGGAGCAGGATGCGGGGCGGGGCGGAAACGGAGGCCACGGAGGGAAGGTAGCGCTTCGCGAGGGGAGCAGGGAGCGGGGAGCGGGGAGCGGGAACTGCGCGCGTGGGGCGGGGTGGCCCGCTCCCCGCTCCCTGCTCCCCGCTCCCCGGTTAGTTTTGGCCCATGCCCCGCCCCAAGAGCATTCTCTGGGTGGACGACGAGATCGAGAGCCTGACCTCGCAGATCCTCTTCCTCGAGGAGCAGGGGTTCTCGGTCGAGCGCGCCACCAACGGCGACGACGCCCTGGCACTGCTGCAGCGCCAACCCTACGGTGTCGTGCTGCTCGACGAGCACATGCCGGGCCGCCGGGGGCTGGAGATCTACCGTGCCATCCGCGACGCCGACCAGTCGCTCCCGGTGGTGATGGTGACCAAGAGCGAGGAGCAGGCGACGCTCCGCGATGCCATCGGCGTCGAGATCTCCGACTACCTCATCAAGCCGGTCAACCCGCGCCAGATCCTCTCGGTCGTCACCCGGCTGCTCGAGGGGGACCGGATCCGGCAGCAGCGCCTCTCGCGCGACTTCGCCACCCGGTTCCGCGAGCTCGAGGCGCGGCGGGGTACGGAGCTGGGGTGGCGCGGGTGGGTCGAACTGGTCTCCGAGCTGGCCGAGTGGGAGGTCCGCCTGGGCCAGGCCGACGAGCCCGGCCTGCAGGACGCCCTCGCCTCGCTGCAGAGTTCGCTCCGCCAGGACTTCGCCCGCTTCCTCGCCGGGGCCTACCCGCGCTGGCTCGCGGGCGACCGCGACCGGCCGCCGCTCTCGGTGGACATCGGGGCCGAGTTCCTCCGGCCGGTCCTCGAGGCGGGCGGGCGCGCGCTCCTGGTGGTGGTGGACTGCCTGCGGCTCGACCAGTGGGCCGCGCTCCGGCCGCTGGTCGGCGGGCAGTTCGACATCGAGACCGCGCACTACTTCTCGATCCTGCCCACGGCCACGCCCTACGCGCGGAATGCCATCTTCTCCGGGTGGTTCCCCGCGGAGCTGGCGCAGCGCCGGCCGGAAGTCTGGCGGGCCCCGGAGGAGTCCGGGCTCAACGCCTTCGAGGCAGAGCTCCTCACCGACCAGCTCCGCGAGCTCACCGGCCGGGACGTGCCGGTGTTCTACGAGAAGGTATTCACCGCCGCGGACGGCGAGTCGCTGCTCCGCCGGCTCCCGGGCCACCTGGCGCGGAACGGGGTCACCGCGCTGGTGTTCAATTTCGTGGACCAGCTCACCCACGGCCGGACCGAGAACTCCACCCTCTACGAGGTGGCGCGGGACGCGCGGGCCCTCCGGAACCTCACCCGGACCTGGTACGAGCGTTCCCCCCTCCGCGAGGCGCTCCGGGAGGCGGAGCGGCGCCGGGTGCCGGTGCTGCTCACCACCGACCACGGGTCTATCCATTGCCATACCCCGGCGACGGTCTTCGCCAAGCGCGACACGACGTCCAATCTGCGATACAAGTTCGGTGAGGACCTGCGGGCCCAGGAGGCGGATGCGGCGCTGGTCGTCGACGACCTCCCCGCCTACGGCCTCCCCGCGCGGACGCCGGGCACCCGGCTGCTGCTGGCGACGGGGGACCGCTTCTTC
>JAICEH010000169.1 GCA_025924275.1 Gemmatimonadales bacterium
ACGGGGTAGGCGCTGCTCGCCTTCATGTTGTGCGGCAGGCCGAGGGTGTGCCCCACTTCGTGGGCCGAGACGAACCGGATCAGCTCCCCCATCACCGCGTCGTCGAAGTCCACCGCGCGGGCGGCCGGGTTCACCGCCGCCGTCTGGATCAGGTACCAGTTGCGGAGGAGGTTCATCACGTTGTGGTACCAGCCGATGTCCGACTCCAGGATCTCGCCGGTGCGCGGGTCGGCCACGTTGGGCCCGTAGGCGTTCTGGATGTCGGAGCTGAAGTACCGGATCACCGAGTACCGCGCGTCCTCCGGGCTGAATTCCGGGTCCTCCTCGGTGGTCGGCGGGTCCTTCGCCACGATCGCGTTGCGGAACCCGGCCTCCTCGAAGGCGCGGTTCCAGTCCTCCACCCCCTGCTTGAGGTACGGGCGCCACTTCACCGGCGTGGCCGGGTCGATGTACCAGGTGATGGGCTTGACCGGCTCGACCAGCTCGCCCCGGAGGAACGCCGCCGTGTCCTTCGGCTCGAGCCGCCAGCGTCGGACGTAGCGCCGGGCCTCGGCGCGCTGGACCTCGCGCCCGTAGTCCATCTGCTCGATCCGGAAATAGCCCACCCGCTCGTCCCACAGCCGCATCGCCATCGGACGCTCGGGGAGCAGGAGCATCGAGTGGTTCATCTCGAGCGAGATGGACCCGGTGCTCTCGTTCGACGGGGCGCGGCCGGCCTCGTAGGTGACCACCACGCGCGTCTCCAGGTTCCGCGGGAAGCTCCGCACCGAGGAGAGGAAGGTCCGGGCCTCGTCGAGGCGCCGGATCTGGAACGCCTCGCGGCGGGTGGCCCCGATCGAGAAGAGGGCGACGTCCTTGAGGAAGAGCGGGCCCGCGTCCACCACCAGCGACGCGCTGTCGGCGCCGAATGCCAGGATGGGGAGGGCCGCCACCACCGGTTCGAAGTTCGACGCCCGGACCGCGAGCGCGATGGGCAGGGTGTCGCTCGCGACGTTCACGTAGGTGACGGTCCGGAGCAGCACCCGGTCGCCCTGGCGCTCCCAGCGCACCACCGCCTGGTTCACCTGCTCCCCGCCGTAGCCGATGCCCGTGGCGGTGCGCGCCACGCGGCTCACCACGAGCATCTCCTGGCCCAGGCGGCCCGTGGGGATCTCGAAGTAGAGCGTGTCGCTGCCCAGGCGGTGCACGTGGAAGAGCCCGGAGTCGGTGACCGCCTTCGCGGTGACCACGTCCTTGTAGGGCCTGGGGCCGGTGCGGCGCGGCTCGGGGCGGGTACCGCCCTCGGCGGTGCGGGGCGACGGGGCGGTCTGCGGGCGGGCGGACGCGCAGCCGGCGACCAGCAGCGCCGCGAGCAGGACGCCCCCCTGGGCGAACGAACGAGGGACCATCGGGACTCCGTCGGGACAGGGAAGCTTCACGATAGTATCAGTCGGCGCTCGGCGGGAGCGGTGGTAGGTTGCGTCATGGACCTGGCCGGCGTGCTCGGGCGGCGGGAGCTGGTGGTGGTCACGGGGAAGGGCGGCGTCGGGAAGACGGCGCTCGCCGGGGCCATCGCGCTGGCACTCCACGCCCGAGGCCGCCGGATCCTCGTGCTCGAGGCCGATCCACGCGAGAGCCTGCACCAGCTGCTCGGCACCGCGCCCTCCGGCGGGGAGATCGTCCCCGTCCGGCCCCGGCTCTGGCTCCAGAACCTCCAGCCGCGCCGCGTCGTCGAACGCGTCGTCCACCGCCGGATCCCGATTCCCCCAGTGGCCCGCGCCTTCACGTCGAGCCCGGTCTTCGGGCACTTCGTGGAGGGCTCCCCGGGCCTCAAGGAGATGGCGCTGCTGGGCCAGGCGGTCGAGCTCGCCGCCGGCGTGGAGGGACCGGGGGTGGACACCGTCATCCTCGACGCGCCCGCCACCGGTCACGGGCTGCAGCTCCTCGCGGCCCCCCGGCTGGTCTCCGATGCCATCGGCGGCGGTCCGCTGGGCGAGCTCGCCACCCAGGTGGAGCGGCTGGTCGCCGATCCCGGGCGGAGCGCGGTCGTGGCCGTGGCGCTGGCCGAGGAACTCCCGGTCCAGGAGACGCTGGAACTGCTCACCGCACTCCGCGACCGCCTCGGTCGCGAGCCCGCCCTGGTGGTGGCGAACCAGCTCTACCCGGCGGTGCCGGCGGCGGCCGCTGGGCTCGCCGGCGCCCACGCGCCCGCGCTCGAACTCTGGCGCCGCCGCCGTGCGATGAACGACCGGGAGCTCGCCCGCCTCCGTGCCGCCTGGGCGGGTCCCCTGGCCGAGCTGCCGCTGCTCGCCGCGGGCGGACCCGCCCTGGCGGCAGCACTCGCCGGCCGGCTGGAGGCATCGCTGGGAGGACCGGCGTGACCCTCGGCGCGCTCGACCGCCCGCTCCTCGTGGTCGTCGGCGGGGGCGGCGTGGGCAAGACCACGCTTGCCGCGGCCCTCGGCGTCGTCTCGGCCGAAGCCGGCACCGACACCCTGGTGATGACCTTCGACCCCTCGCGCCGGCTCAAGGACGCCCTCGGCGTGGGCGAGGCCGCCGGGGATGCCGAGGCGCCCGCGCCCCTCGCCGCGCCCGGCCGGCTCGACGTGAGCCTCCTCGATGCGCGGGCGACGTTCGACCGGCTGGTCGCGAAGTACGCGCCCGACCGGGCCGCCGCCGAGCGGGTCTACCGCAACCGGTTCTACCGCGACCTGGCGGGGTCGCTCGCGGGCATCCTCGAGTACATGGCGGTCGAGCGCCTGTTCGAGGTGTCGAGCCGCGGGGCGTACGGGCGGGTCATCCTCGACACGCCGCCGACTCGCCAGGCCCTCGACTTCCTCGAGGCACCCGACCGGGTGGTGGGCTTCCTCGACAGCGGGGCGGTGAAGCTGGCCCTTGCCCCCTGGTTCGACCGCGCCGGGAAGTTCCGTCGCCCGCCGGGCTTCGCGCTGGCGCGGAAGGGAGTCGAGGCCCTGCTCGACCGGGTCGTGGGTGCGGGCCTGCTGCGCGAGATGGCGGAATTCTTCGAGGCCTTCGCGCCGCTCTACGGCGGCTTCCGTGAGCGGGCGCAGGCGGTGCGCGCGCTGCTCCGCCGCCCGGACACGGCCTTCCTGCTGGTGAGCGGCCCGGGGGACGCGCGGGTCGCGGACACGATGCACTTCGCCCGGCGGCTCGGCGCGGCGGGCCACCACCTCGGCGCCGTGATCGTCAACCTGGTGCACCCCGAGGTTCCCGTCCCGCCGCCCGATGCCAGCCCGGCGGTCCGGGAGGGGCTCTCGCTCCTCGCCGCGCTGGGCGAGCGGGACCGCCGCGGCCTCGCCGACCTGACGGCCCTCCTCGGGCCCGGCCACCGGCCGGTCGCCCTGGCGCTCCGGCCCGAGCCCCCGGCGGACCTGGCGGCACTCGCCGTCCTGGGCCGCGACCTGCTCGCCCGCCTTCGCCCCGCCTAGCTCCACCGACCCGTCCCGCAACCGACCTTCACCCGGGCTTCACCCGCCCTTTACCGCAGTGCGGCATCCGGGCCTTGACTTTTTGCCGCAGTGCGGCAATGCTTCCCCCTGCGAAGGGAGGCACCCATGGTCCGGCTGATCAAGCGGTACGGCGGCGGCAGCCGCAAGCTCTACGACACCGAGGAGAGCCGGTACGTGTCGCTCGACGAGCTGGCGGGCCTGGTGCGGGCGGGGCAGGAACTCCGGGTGGTGGACAGCGCCTCCGGGGAGGACGTCACCGGCCAGGTGCTGGCGCAGGTGATCTACGAGGGCGAGAAGCAGGGCACGCGGTTCCTCTCGCCCGAGATCCTCCACGACGTGATCCGCCGGGGCGAGGCGGCGCTGCTCGCCCGGGTGGAGCAGCTGCAGGCGGGGGTGGACCGGCTGGTGAAGGGGTCGGTGGAGCGGCTCCCGCCGGTGCGGGACCTCCGCGGCGAGTACGAGGCCCTCCAGCGAGGGCTCGCGGATCTCGAGGCGTCCCTGGTGGCGCTCGAGCGGGAGCGGGGCGGGGCCGCGCGGCCGGGTGGCCGGCGGAAGCGGGTCCGGTCGGGGTGACCGGCCGCGGGGATGCAATCAACCGGCCGCCAGCGGCGGCCTGACGGAGGAGGACACCATGGCACGCAAGACGACGAAGCGGGTGGTGGCGGTCAAGGAAGCGGCGCAGGACATCTACCTCGCGGGCCTCGGCGCCGTCGCGCTGGCGGGCGAGGAGGGCAACCGGCTGTTCGACGACCTCGTGAAGAAGGGCCGCGCGCTGGAGAAGACCGGCCGGGCGAGGGTCGAGCAGGCCCTGGACCGGGCCCGCGGGCTCCGGACCGACGCGCGGAAGGCCGTGGCGAAGGCCGCCGGCCCGCTGGATGACGGGATGACCAGCGCGATGCACAAGCTGGGCGTGCCCACCCGGCGCGAGATCCAGGCGCTCACCCGCCGGGTCGAGGAGCTGACCCGGGTGGTGGAGAAGCGGGGCACCCGCGCGCCGCGGGCCGCCAAGCGCGCGCGCAGGACCGCGGCGAAGTAACGCCGGCCATGGCCACCGACCGGCGGCGCCGGCGGAGCCAGGGCATCGGCCTCGCCCTCGCGGGCGGCGGGCCGGGGGGCGCCGTGTACGAGATCGGCGCCCTCCGCGCCCTCGAGGAGGCCATCGAGGGCTTCGAGCCGAACCGCCTCGACGTGTACGTCGGGGTGAGCGCCGGAGCCTTCGTGGCCGCCTCGCTCGTCAACGGCATCGCCCCCGCCCAGATGGTCCGGGCGCTGGTGATGCGCGAGCCCGGCGTCCATCCCTTCACGCCCCAGACCTTCTTCACCCCGGCGTACGCGGAGTGGGCGCGCCGCAGCACGATGATCCCGCGCCTGGTGGCGGACGCGATGCTGCAGTTCACCCGCGCCCCCGAGGACCAGACCCTGATCCAGTCGCTGGCCCGGCTCACCCGGGCCCTCCCCCTCGGGCTCTTCGACAACGAGCCCCTGCGGCGCT
>JAICEH010000170.1 GCA_025924275.1 Gemmatimonadales bacterium
CACCCCGCCAGGATGCGGAGTCCTTCCAGGTCCCCGGCGCCCGCGGGGACGACACCGACCAGCCCGAGCGAGAGGAGTGCCGCCTCCACGCCCGCGGCCGGGCCGCCGAGCAGCCCGGCGAAGGGTGCGGTGGCGGCCCCCACGAGGACCCCGTCGTCGCGGCGCGTCACCCGGCCCGGAGCGGGCGCCTCCGCGCCCAGCCACCGATCCAGGGCCTCGCGGCCGCCCCGGCCGCCGACCCAGGCCACCCGCCACGCCTCGCTCACGTCGCGGGCCCGAGCCAGCCGGGGCGGCAGGGTCCTGCGGAAGAGGTCGGCGACCGGGGCGCGGGCGGACGGGGGAAGCACCACCACGAATCCCTCCGGCTCCCGGAGGATCCAGGCATCGGCGACGATCATCCCCTTGGGCGAGAGGAAGGCACCGTAGACCAGGCTGCCCTCCCCGGGGGCGTCGAGGTCGTTGCAGAAGATGCCCTGCAGGCAGGCGAGCGCGCCGCTACCCTCCACCCGCGTGAGCGCCACCTCGCGCAGGCCGGCCACCGCGCCTTCCAGCCGGGCGGCCGCCGTCGGGCCGAGTTCCACGCGCACCGCAGGGCCGGGACCGCCCTCCGGCGCGCTCACGAGGCCCCGGCGACGACGATGGTCCCGCCGGCATCGAATTCGTCCCGGATCCGCGCGAGCGGGGGCGCACCTCCCTCGCGGTAGGCACCGGCGTGGCCGAGGGCCTGGCGAAGCTCCCACGGGCCGCGCTCGAGCGTGAGCGGCAGCTCGCGCGAGACGGCGCGGGCCCGCACCGCTCGGAGCCGCTCCGCGGTGGCCTCACCGGCCCAGCGCAGCCCGCCCGCCACTGCACCGGCACTCACCAGTCCCTCGTTCAACTGGTCCGCCACCAGGTCGAGGGTCTCGTCCAGTCCGTCGGGGAGCACGCCGAGCCGGAGTGTGATCGGCTCGGCGAGCGGGGCGCGGGCGACCGTGGCCCAGAAGGGCCCGCACCGGGCGGCCGGCACCTCCTCCCAGTCGAGCTCGGTGGCGGCGCGAAGCCGCGCCCCCTGGGCCTGCACCGCGTCCACCTCGCCGAGGAGGCGGACCGCGAGCGTCCAGTCCGCCACCGCCGCCCAGGCCGGCGACAGCAGTTCGGCCGCGGCCGGGGCCACGGCGTGCTCGGCGAGGGAGCGCCCCGCCTCCGTCAGCCGGTCGCGGCCGCCGCGGGCGAGGAAGGTCCGGTCGGAACGCGGCACGGGGCGGAGCCGGAGCTCGACCCAGGCGATGAGGCCCGCGGCGCCGAAGCTGCCCGAGACGAGCCGGGGCAGTTCCCGTGGTCCGTCCCCCCCGGCCGGCGCGCTGACCAGCCGGCCGTCGCCGGCGAGCAGGGCGACCCCGGCCAGCAGCTCGCGCACCCCGCCCGACTCGCGCAACGGGCCGGTGGTGGCGGTGGCGGTGAGCGAGCCCACGGTGCGCTCCGGACGACCCGGCGGGTCGAGCGGGAGCCAGAGGCCGTGGTCGCCCGCCGCGCGCCGGAGGTTCTCGAGCGTGACACCCGCCTCCGCCCGCACGAGGCCGTGCTCGGGATCGAGCGCGAGGATGCGGTCGAGCCCGCGGGTGGAGAGGGCGAGGTCGGCCGGCGCGTCGGGCAGCATCCAGGAGGCCTGGCCCTCGAGGCGGACCCGCCACCCCTCGGCGTGGGCCAGGGCGAGGACCTGCGCGGCGCGATCCCCGGCGTCCGGATACGCGCGGGGCACGCCGGCGGCGTCGGCGCCCACGGCGTGGTCACCGAGGATGTGCTGGAGGCGGCGGAAGACGGACGCGGACACGGGGGAAAGCTAACCGAGGTCGAAGGACGAAGGTCGAAGGTCGAAGGCACCCGCAAGGGGGACGAAAGGCCCTCCCCGGTTGTTCATCGGGGAGGGCCTTTCCTTCGACCTTCGACCTTCGACCTTCGACGCGCTACGCCGCCCCCCAGAACCCCTTGAGTCCCTGCAGGTCGGGCGACTCGCGGAGCTTCTGGAAGGCCCGCTCCCGGATCTGCCGGATGCGCTCGCGGGTGACGCCGAGCAGCGCGCCGATCCGCTCCAGGGTGAGGGCCTCGGATCCCTCCTCCAGCCCGTAGTAGAGGTAGAGGATCTTCCGCTCGCGCGGGGTGAGGTACCGGGTGAAGATGCGGTCGATGAACTCGCGGGTGAGCCGGGCGTCGGTGTGCTCCTCGATCTCGCTGCCCTCGGCGCCCGGCACCCGCTCGCCGTAGGTGCTCGAGGCCTTGTCGTGCCGCTCGACCGGGGCGTCGAGGGACAGCTCGCCGGCGGTCATCCGGCGGGCCGCGCGGACGTTCTCCACCGAGTCGCCCAGCGCGGTGGCGATCTCGCGGTCGGTCGGCTCGCGGCCGAGCTCCTGCGAGAGGTAGCTCTCGCAGCGCGACATCTTGATCAGGTGCGAGTTCTGGTTGAGCGGGATCCGGACGCTGCGGGTCTGCTCGGCCAGCGCCTTGAGCACCGCCTGCCGCACCCACCAGACCGCGTACGAGATGAACTTGACCCCGTGGTCGGGGTCGAACTTCCGGACCGCCTTGAGCAGTCCCTCGTTGCCGATCGCCACCAGCTCGGAGAGGTCGAGCCCGTGTCCCTGGTAGCGCTTCACGTAGGAGATCACGAAGCGGAGGTTGGCGGTCACCAGCCGCTCCGCCGCGCGCTCGTCCCCCGCCAGCGCGAGCCGCGCCAGACGGCGCTCCTCGGCGGGGTCGGTGATCATCGGGAGCTTCTGGATGTCGTGGAGGTACTGGTCGAAGGAGCCACTCGGGAGGGAACGGAACAGGGTCCGTGCCACCTTGGTCTTCGCCATGGCGTACCTCGGTTCGGGATGCTCGACTGCGTGCTGTCACAGCGGGAAGGAATCGCCGGAAGGGCCCCGGCACCGTGGCGAATATAGGAATCGGCTGGCTCGGCGGTCAAGCAAAAAACGTTGTCCACATCACAAATCGTTGA
Organism: Gemmatimonadales bacterium; assembly: GCA_025924275.1. Lineage (GTDB taxonomy): Bacteria > Gemmatimonadota > Gemmatimonadetes > Gemmatimonadales > GWC2-71-9 > JAICEH01. Next base: position 2,975 of record JAICEH010000170.1, read on the forward strand.
CTGCGATGCGGTTCGCCACTTTGTCAACCCGAAGGCCGTCCGCCCTGGGGACGCGCTGGGGATCGAACCCGGAAGCGCTTGGCGGGCATGGCGTTGCGCTGCTGCGCGTCACCCGTCCGGGTCATCCGCCCTCGGCCAGCGCCGCCCGCATCGCCGCCGGCGGCACCGTCACGGTCCAGCTCCCGTCCCGCGGCTCCGACCGGCCGAGCTCGGCGGCCGGCGCGATGCGGATGCCGCCGCCGCGGTTCTTCTTGTCGCGGGCCATCGCGTCGAGGAGCCGGTCCGGCCGCAGGGCCGGGTCGAGCCGGGTGGGCAGGCCGAGCACGGTGAGCAGCCCCCGGATCCGCGCGGCCGCGCCGGGCTGGCACCAGCCGTTCGCCTCCGCCAGGCGGGTCTCGACCAGCAGGCCGAGGGCGACCGCCTCGCCGTGGGGCACCCGGTAGCCGCTCACCTGCTCGAGCGCGTGCGCCACGGTGTGGCCGGCGTTGAGCACGGCCCGCACGCCGGCCTCGCGTTCGTCGTCGCCCACGACCGCCGCCTTGATCTCCACGCTGCGCTGCACCAGGTGGGCGAGGACGGTGGGCCGGCGCTCGAGGATGCGCGGGGCCTCGCGCTCCAGCCACTCGAAGTATCCGGCATCCGCGATCACGCCGTGCTTCACCGCCTCGGCCAGGCCCATCCGGAAGTCGCGCTCCGGCAGGTCCGCCAGCACCCGGGGATCGGCGACGACGGCCTCGGGCGGGTGGAAGGCGCCGACCAGGTTCTTCCCGTGCGGGGTGTCCACCGCGACCTTGCCCCCGACGGATGCGTCGAGCATCGCGAGCAGGGTGGTCGGCACCTGCACCACGGGGATGCCGCGGAGGTAGGTCGCGGCCACGAAGCCGGCAAGGTCGCCCACCACGCCGCCCCCGATGGCCACGATGGCGGAATCCCGGCCATAGCCGGCCTCGAGCAGGGCGTCGGTGAGGATGGCCCAGCGCTCCCGCGACTTGGTGGCTTCCCCGGGGGGGATCACGAAGCGACGGGCGCCGAGGTCGGGGCAGCCCCACGCGGCCAGGCGGGGCGCCACGTGGTCGTCGGTGACCAGCGCGAGGCGGCGGCCCGGCAGGCGCTCCGCGGCCACCAGGCCGAGCCGGCCGAGCGCGCCGGGCTCGATCAGGACGGGATAGGATCCGCGCGCGTGCCGGACGGTGACGGTGGCCACCCGGCTACCAGGTGACGTCGCCCCGGCCCTCGCGGTGGTTGGCGAGGCGGGCCAGCGCGAAGAGGAGGTCGGAGAGCCGGTTGAGGTAGGTGAGGAACAGCGCCGGCACCTCGGCCTCCTGCGCCAGGGCCACCACGCCCCGCTCCGCCCGGCGGCAGACGGTGCGGGCGAGATGGAGGGCGACCGCCTTGGGGCATCCCGCCGGGAGGACGAAGGCCCGGAGCGGCGGCAGCTCGAGGTCGGCGGCGTCGATGGCCCGCTCGAACTCCGCCACCCGGTCGGGGGCGAGCTCGGCGCGGGCGAGGGCCTTCCGCACCCGGTCCGGGTCCGGCGTGGCGAGGTGCCCGCCGATGGCGAAGAGGTCGCGCTGGATCGCCTCGAGGAGCGGGTCCGCGAAGTCCGCCGGCGGCGTCGCCCGCACCAGACCCAGCACGGCGTTGAGCTCGTCCACGTCGCCGTAGGCGGCGACGCGCGGGTGGTGCTTCCCGACGCGGCCGCCGCCGAAGAGGCCGGTCTCGCCGGCGTCGCCGGTGCGGGTGTAGATCTTCATCGCGGGGAAGATGGCCGCGCCGGGCGCGCCGCCGCCAGAGCGGAGTGCGGAGGGGTGCACGGCGGAGTGGTATATTTGCGCCCGGCCGGGAACGGGGATGCGGCACCGGCCGGTGACCTCACCGAGGGAGCGCGGGCGTGGCGGAGGCGGACCTCAAGGACGTGACCATCATCGGGGCGGGGCCCACCGGGCTCTTCGGCGCGTTCTACG
>JAICEH010000171.1 GCA_025924275.1 Gemmatimonadales bacterium
CCACGAGTTCGTCCTCCCGGTCGTGGACCCGACCGACTACGAGCGGGTGCTCGAGCTGCTGCGCGCCGGCGCGGTCCCCGCCGCCACGCGAAAGGCGCTGGCCGCGAAGGTGTTCGCCCACACCGCCGACTACGACGCCGCGATCGCCCGGTACCTCACCGGGCGGGACGAGGACTTGCCCTCCCGGCTCGCGGTGTCGATGGAGCGGAAGCAGGCCCTCCGCTACGGCGAGAACCCCGACCAGCGCGCCGCGCTGTACGTGACCGAGGAGCCCCGCGGGATGCGCGACCTCAAGCAGCGCCAGGGCAAGGAACTCTCCTTCAACAACCTCCTCGACGTGGACGCCGCGGTGAGCGCGGTGGCCGCGTGGCGCAACCGCCCGGCCTGCGCCGTGATCAAGCACACCACGCCCTGCGGGATCGCGGTGGCCGCCACCGCCGTGGAGGCCTTCGGGAAGGCCCGCGCCACCGACCCCGTCTCGGCCTTCGGATCGGTGGTGGCCTTCAACACCCTGGTGGACGCGGCGACGGCCGGGGCGATGCAGGACCTCTTCGTCGAGGTGGTGGTGGCCCCGGCCTTCGCCGACGAGGCGCTCCGCACCTTCGGCGCCAAGAAGAACCTGCGGGTGGTGGAGCTGCCCGTGCCCCACGGCGAGAACGGCCTCGATTTCAAGCGGGTCCGGGGCGGGTTCCTGGTCCAGGACCGGTTCGTGTTCGACCCCTCGGAGGAGGGCTGGCGGGTGGTCACGGACCGCACCCCCACCGACGCCGAGTGGAACGACCTCCGCTTCGCCTGGGCCGCGGTGGGCTCGGTCAAGTCGAACGCCATCCTGCTGGCGCGCGACGAGATGGCCATCGGGATCGGCGCCGGGCAGATGAGCCGGGTGGACAGCTCCTTCCTCGCGGTGCACAAGGCGCGGGCCCAGGGCCACGACCCGGCCGGCTGCGTGCTGGCTTCCGACGCCTTCTTCCCCTTCGCCGACGGCGTGGCCGAGGCCGCGGCAGCCGGGGTGACCGCGATCATCCAGCCCGGTGGCTCGGTGCGCGACGCCGAGGTGGTGGCCGAGGCGAATCGCCGCGGGGTGGCGATGGTCTGCACCGGCAAGCGCCAGTTCCGGCACTAGCCGCGCGATGACCGCCCCGGCCCAGCGGCCGCCCTACGGCGCCGCCCTCCTCGTCGGCGCCGCGGTGCTGGGCGTCTACCTCCTGACGCTCGCGCCCACCACGGCGTTCTGGGACACCTCGGAGTACATCGCCGCGGCCAGGGTCCTCGGCATTCCGCACCCGCCGGGGAACCCCCTGTTCGTCCTGCTGGCCCACGTCTGGGGCCTCCTGCCGCTCGCGGCGGACTACGCGGTCCGCATCAACCTCTTCGCCGCGGCCACCAGCGCCGCCTCCGCCGCCCTCTGGTTCCTCGTGGCCGAGCGGTGGATGCGGGAGATCGTCGAGGTGCGCTGGGCCCGGCTGGCCTCGGCGGCCGCCGGCGTGCTCGTGGCGGCGACGATGTGGACGGTCTGGAACCAGTCCACGGTGAACGAGAAGGTCTACACCGTCTCGCTCCTCTCGATGGCGCTGGTGACCTGGCTCGCGGTGCACTGGGGGGACGACGCCCCCGGGCCGCACCGCGACCGCTGGATCATCCTCATCGCCTACATCACCGCCCTCTCGAGCACGAACCACCTGATGGGCGTGCTGGCGGCCCCGGCGGTCGCGATCTACGTGCTCTGGACCGACTGGCGCGTCGTGACCCGCTGGCGGGTGCTGCTGGGGGTGGCCCTCGCGGTGGTGGTGGGCATCTCGGTGAACTACATCTTCCTCCCGATCCGCGCCGGCCAGTTCCCGCCGATCAACGAGGGGGAGCCGACGGGGTTCTTCAGCCAGGCGCTGCTCGAGTTCCTCGGCCGGGCCCAGTACCAGAAGCCCCCGGTGACGGAGCGCCAGGCGGCCTTCACCTCCCAGGTGCTCAACTACCTGCAGTACTTCGGCTGGCAGTTCGCGCGCGACTGGGGCCGCTTCGCCCGGCCCTTCGCGGTGATCTTCGGGGCGCTCGGCCTCTGGGGCCTCTGGACCCTGGTCCGGCGGGATCGCCGGGCGGGGCTGGCCGCCCTGGCCATGTTCGGCACCCTCACCCTCGCGCTGGTCTGGTACCTGAACTTCAAGTACGGCTTCTCCATCCACCCCGGGGAGCCCGGCCTCCCGCGCGAGGTCCGCGAGCGCGACTACTTCTTTCTCGGCAGCTTCGCCTACTTCGGCGTGCTCGTCGCCATCGGGTTCGGGGCGCTGCTCCGCGCCGTCGCGGAGGCCGCCGGCGGCGAGGACTCGCCTCGATGGGCCGCCGGGGCCCCGGTCCTCCTCCTGGCGCTCGTGCCCCTCGCCGGCAACCACGGGTCGGCGAGCCGGGCCCACGAGACCGCCGCCCGCGCCACCGCCCTGGACCTGCTGGAGTCGGTGGAACCGTACGCGATCCTGATCACGGCGGGCGACAACGACACCTTCCCGCTCTGGTACGCCCAGGAAGTCGAAGGGGTGCGGCAGGACGTGACGATCGCGAACCTCTCCCTGCTCAACACCCGGTGGCACCTCCGCCAGCTCCGCCGCCGGGAGGCGGCGCCCTTCGACACCGCCGCCGCCACCGCACCCTGGCGGGGGCGGGCGTGGCCCCGGCCCGAGGGACCGGTGTTCGCCCTCTCGGAAGCGGAGCTGGACACGCTCCCCGAGGTGATCGAGGTCGAGCAGGGGGCGGGCCTCCGACTGGACGGGCTCGCCCTCCGGTTCGGCCAGCCGGCCCTCTTCCTGAACGACCTGGGCGTGCTGCTCCTGATCCGCGACAACCTGGGCCGGCGGCCGATCTACTTCAGCTGGAGCACGGGCGCGTACCCCGACCAGACCTGGGGGCTCACCTCCTACCTCGCCACCGAGGGGCTGGTCCGGCGGCTGGTGCCGGGCGAGATCGTCCCGGGCGACTCCCTGATCCTGAGCGAGGGACTGGGCTACATGGACCTGCCCCGGACCCGCGCCCTGCTGGAGCGCTACCGGTGGCGGGAGGTGGCGCGGGAGCGGCGCTACGGCTGGGTGGACGTTCCGTCGGCGACGATGATGAACACGTACCTGATCGTGTACGGAACCGCGGCCGCCACCTTCCTCGCCCGGGGTGACACCGCGGCGGCGCTCGCCGCCGACTCGGTCGCCGCGGCCATCGATCGCTCGACCCGCCCGACGGGCCGGCCCACGGCCGGCGGGCCAGGACCGGCGGCACCGCAGTGAGCCCGCCCGCGGGTGTGTGCCGGCGGCGGGTTCGCGCGTCACGAGTGCGAGGGACCGGGTCCCCGGCACGGGCCGCCCCGGCGCATACCTTCACCCGGAGAGACCACCCGATGGCTCCTGCCCTGCCCCTCCGCGCCCTCCGGGCGCTGCCGCTCCTCGCCGCCCTCGCCCTGGGCGCCTGCGACGACGACGAAGGCGCCCCGCCCCCGCCGGAGCCCGAGCTCGTGACGATGCGGATCACGGCCGCGGGCCAGGTGGTGGACGTCTCGAGCACCGGCGTCGTCACCGGCGGGCCGATCAGCATCGACAACAACCCGGCCGACGTGACGGTGGAGTTCCTCGAGGACGACGGCGGGCCGTCCATCCTGGTGACCGAGGACGATTTCCAGGTGGAAGCGGTGAGCGGGTCCACCGCCCTGTTCACCATCGCCCGGACCGGGCCGTTCGCGTTCACCTTCACGAGCGTGAGCTCGGGCGCCACGACGGTGGGGCTCGCGCTGGTGCACGTGGAGGAGGAGCACACCGACTTCGGGCCCTTCAACGTGCCGGTCGAGGTGAACGCGGGCGGAAACCCGAACTGAGCGCCCCGTGCTTGAACGCCCGGCCGGGCCCGCGGTAGCTTGAGCGGTCGGGCGTGGTGGCCGAGTGGTTGAAGGCAGCGGTCTTGAAAACCGCCAAGGGCGAAAGTCCTTCGTGAGTTCGAATCTCACCCACGCCGTCCTGGCCGCCCGGCTCAGCCGGCCCTCGCCGTGCCGGGCCAACCGGCGAGCGGCCGGTGGAGCGCCGGGTCGCGCGGGGCCGGGGGCCGGAGGCCCAGGACCTCCGGCGTGAGCGCCCGGCCCGCCACCCGGACCAGCGCCGCCGCCTTGCCCCACGGCCCCAACCGCACGAATCCGCCCCGCCGCCGCGCCCCGAGTCCCGCCCGGCCGTGCGCGGCCCACACCTCCGCCAGCAGCAGCACCCCGTGCCGGTACCGGAGCGGCACCCAGCGCAGGCCCTGCCGCGCGCTGGCGTAGTACCGGTCGGCCAGTGCCGCGAGATCCGCGCGCACCGATTCGAGCCGCCCGTCGTCCCATCCCCGGCCCGCCAGCACCGCCTCCGCATCGAGCCCCGCGCGGGCGAGGCGGCTCTCGGGCAGGTAGACCCTGCCCCGCGCGGCATCCTCGGCCACGTCGGCCAGCACGTCGCTGAGCTGGAGGGCAACCCCGAGGTCGACGGCGCGGTCCCACCCCTCCCGTGCGACGCCGAGGGCGGCACAGAGCATCAGGCCCACGGTGGAGCTCACCTGGTAGCAGTAACGCACCAACGCGTCGTCGTCGGCCATCCGCACCGGGGCCAGGTCCCCGCGCACTCCCGCGATGAGGAGCTCGAGCGGGGCGCGGGTGAGGCCCATCGCGGGGAGCCGGGGGAGGAGGCGCGCCACGATCGGGCGCGCCGCCGCCCGGCCGGCGAGTTCCGCGGCGAGGCGGTCGAGCTCGGGCGCCCCGCCGGCGGACTCGTCGGCGGCGTCGTCGACCAGGCGGCAGAACCCGTGGAGCAGCGCCACGTCGTCGCGGCGGGCCGGGGGGATGATCTCCGGTATCAGCCAGAAGCTGCGGGCGACCCGGACGAACTCGTCCCGGGCGGC
>JAICEH010000172.1 GCA_025924275.1 Gemmatimonadales bacterium
GAAGGGAGGACAGCCAAGGACGGCTAGGGACGGCCAAGGGCGGCTGAGGACGGCTGGCTGAGAGTGTACAGCCGTCCTCAGCCGACAGCGCCGCCCACAGCCGCCGCCCACACGGCCGCGCCGGCAGGTCCCGCGCGCGAGCCTCGTCCCGGAACCCGCAGCGGCCGTGGGTGCCGTCGCAGAACGGGATGTTCCCCGACTGGCCGCAGCGGCAGAGGGAAATCGATGTCCGCCCGCCCAGCCCGTAGACCAGGCCGTCCTCGTCCACCAGCTCGAAGTCGCCCTGGATGCGGTAGGGACCGTGGGGAGTGATGGTGACGCGAGTGGGGGGCATGGGTGAGGAGGGGAGAGAGGAGAAGGGAGAGGGGAAGAGCTTCGCGGTCCGACCAGGGTGCGACAGTTCCGAGTACCTCGCACGGGAGGATCGAGGGGCTCCCGGCTTCGCTCGCGCGCCGGGCTGCTTCCGCCGGCGCTACCCGGCCCGGAAGTGCAGCGGATCCCGGAGGCTCTGCAACTCCCGATAATAGTAGAGCTTCGTGGGTCGGCGGCCGGTGAACCGCAACCGTCGCAGGAACGCCACCTCGTCCGGGGTGGCGGAGCCGCCCAGCGAGGGGTCCTGCAGGAACGCCCGGAGCCCCGGTTCCTCGGGTGCCGCCCCGGGACCCTGCTCCACGAACTCGAAGCGCCGGAGGTGCCGGTCGGCCACCTGGTGGTTCAGGGTGATGTCCAGCCTGAACGTCACGAGATCCACGTCCCAGGAGGCGATCAGCGGATCCAGGAACGAGACGCAGTGCTCGGCGGTGACGTGGAAGATGTCGGTGTCGAGGAACTCGAGGACGATGACGCGCATCTCCCGGTAGCTCCGGCCGCTCATCCCGGCCACCCGGGCGAGCCAGGCCTCGTTCTCGAGCTCCTCCTGGGCCACGCGCTTCACCACGTCGAGGACCTTGCCGGTGACCAGGCGCTCGAGCTCGCCGAACGGCTGGCTCTCGAAGCTCGCGCGGACTGGCGCGGCGCTCGCCGGCGCACACTTGCGCAGGATGAGGGCCCGGACTTCCTGGAACAGGGGAGCGGGCCCGTCCTCCAGCTCACGCTTCAGCACCTGTTTCCGCTGGGCGGTGGCGACCCGGGCGAGCTCCCCGGCGGGGAGCCTCAGGTACCGGTCCATCTTCCCGTAGATGTCGGTCCGGTTGGGCGCGGGTGGGGCCCTTCGCCGGGTCAGGAGCTGGGAGACGTAGGACTCGGTGACGCGGGCCGCCCGCGCGAGCCCCTTCTGCTCCAGCCCCAGTTCCTCCAGCCGGCGTCGGATGACGAGCGAGACGTCCACGGGGAGTTCCTCGGCGAGGGGCGGGGCGATGTACTAAACTAGTTCAGACAAGAATACCAATGCATTCCACACTTGACAATATGCGTAAAGTGGGGTATCCTTGGCTGTTCGGCAACACCCGCAGGTCCGCAGTCCATGTTGGTCACAGAGGAGTTCCCATGTTCGTTCGCAACGTCAAGCTGCACCTGAAGGCGAATTCGGCCAGTGAGTTCGCCCGTACCCTGGAATCGGATGTCCTGCCCGTCCTGCGCAAGCAGAACGGCTTCAAGGACGAGCTCGCGCTCGTCGGGTCGAACGGCTCCGACGCCGTGTCGATCACGATGTGGGATCGCAAGGAGAGCGCCGAGGCGTACGCCCGCGACACCTATCCGGCCGTGCTGAAGAGCCTGGCCAAGGTCATCGAGGGCACCCCGACGGTGGATACCTACGAGGTCTCCAACTCGACCTACCACAAGATCGCTGCGCGCAACTAGGGCCGCCCCGGCTCCACCGGAGCCAAGGGCTGCTTGCAGGGCAGGGGGTGGCGAAAGCCGCCCCCTGTGTCTTCCCCCCCTCGGCCGTCCCGCCGTCTCACTCCAGCCCGTTGAGGGCCCGCGCCGCCCCCACCACGTCCCCGGTTTCCCAGAAATCCACCGCGATGACGTTGGGGACCCGACGGCGCTCCCGCTGGCAGCGGCGCGCCCGCTGCTCGAGGAACTCGAGCGTGTTGACCGGGGCGGCCGCGGTCGGCCGCGGCGGGACGCTCTCGATGAAGTGGTTCACCAGGAAGAGGGAGTTGGCGCGCCCGCCGCGGTTCCGCGCGCAGGACATCTCCTCCGGCGTGGAGAACCGGAAGGGCGTCTCCTGGAAGACGTCGTACGCGTTGGGGAGCCACGCCGGCCCGCCCCGGGCGTGCTCCACGAAGAGGAGGAGCCGCTGGTTCCGGCTCACCAGCTCGCCCAGCGTGGGCCACGGGGCGGCGAACGGCCCGGGGTAGACCACGTCGCGGAGCCCGGCCGCCTCGACTGCGGCAGCGAGCTCGTCCGGGGTGACGCCCTCGTCCTGCACGATCACGAGGAGCACCTCGCCCGGATGGTGCGTGAGGAAGGTCCGGAGGGTGCCGAGCACATCCTCGACCGGCAGGGCACCGAGCTCGCAGAAGCCGTGGCACAGGAAGAGGCCGCGCCGGTCGCCCTCCCCCGGCACCAGCCGGTCCCGGATCCGGAGGGCGGCATCGACGCCCTCCGGGCCCAGCGCCCGGTTGTAGGTCGCGCGCGCGGCGCTCTCGTCGGCCAGCACCGTGCGGATCCGGTCGCCGACCTCGATCCCGGGCACGACGTCGATGAGGAGGGCGCGCACCCCGCCCGCGAGCTGGGCCTCGACGCCGCTCTCGTGGTTGGGCATGAACCAGCCCGGCACGTCGGCGGCGGCCATCGAGTTGTGGGTCCCGGGGAAGACCACGTCGTCGAGCCGGCGCTCGCAGAGCCGGGGGTCGCCGTTGCACCCGGCCACGACCTGGGTAAGGGCCGTGCCGCCTCGCGTGAGGTAGAGATATCCCCCCGCGACGACGGCGACGACGAGGACGGCGGAGAGTCCCACGCGGAGCGCCGTGCGGCCCGCCATCCCCTCCAGGGAGACTCCCGGGTCGGCTCCGGGCGCCGGCATCGCCAGCGAGAAGAGCTCGCGGAGGGCGAGGAAGGCGAGGAGCGCGCCGAAGGCGACGGCGAGAGTCTGGGCGGCGAACCTGGGCCAGATCATGCCGGCGAGGCCCAGGCCGAGGAGGAGGAAGGCGCGCACCAGGCGCCCGAGGGGGCCACCGGGAGGCCGGGCGATCGTGCGGCCGAGCCGGTCCAGCAGGTCGCGCGGATTGGGGAGGCCCTCGAGCGTGCTGACCGCGGCGGCGCAGGCGAGGCCGACGAGGGCCAGGCCGTAGGCTCGGGGGCGGAGCCCGCCCATGAAGGCGCCCCAGAGCCCGACGGCCGGGTCGCCCAGCCTGGGGTCGGCGATGAGGCCGCGCACCACGAAGCCGCCCAGCACCTCGAACAGGATCAGCACCGCCGCGAGTCCGACCCAGGTCTCCCCCACCTCCAGCAGCGCCCGCCTGCGCCGCCGGGCGAGCACGATGCCGAGCACCGTGAGGGCCACGCCGGCGCCCAGCGTGAGGAGTGCCACGGGCCGGGCCACCTTTGCGAAGCGCATCAGCGACGCCGCCCGGCGATCGAGCGGCAGGTTGGAGAGCCGGGTGACGGCGGCACTCAGCTGCTCCGGGATCCGCTCGGCGATCTCGGGCGAGGTGGCGAGCGCGCTCCGGAGGATCGTCTCGAAGTCGGGGAGGGAGACCACCAGCTGGCCCGCGCTGCCTTCGAGCAGGCTCTGGTGGGCGGCGCGGGCCCCGCGGCGGGCCACGGCGCGGAACGCCTCGGTGCGCACCACCGCCTGCACCAGGCCGAGGAGCACCGGCCGCACCGCGGTGAGGTCGGGCCGCTGGGCGATCACCGCGTCGGTGATCTGTCCCGCGGCGAACCCGGCCACCCGGTCGTCGCCGAGGCTCGCGGCCACGCGGTCGGCGAAGGTGTCGCTGTCGAAGAGGGCGCGGCTGGCGTAGCTGGTGAGCGCCCCGGCGAGGACCAGCAGCGCGCCGAGCACACGGAGCATCGCGGCGAAGCGGGGCACGGGGCGGGGCCTCCTCGGAGACTGGTCCTGGGACCTTCGACCCCGGAGCGGGGCCCCCCAAGCTACGGCCCGTCCGGCCCGGAGGGCCAGCGCCCCCGGGGCCCCTGACGCCGGCCCCCGGCGCCGGTATTATCGGGCGAACGGGCGGTCCCCCCAATCCCGGAGGGCATCCATGAAGCGGGTCGTCGATTTCGTGCTGGGCGCGACGCTGGCCGGCCTCCTGGTGCTCGTGCCGGCCTACCTCGCGGTCCTCCTGCTGCTCAAGGCGATGAAGTCGCTGGCCGTCCTCGTGGCCCCGCTCGCGGGGCTCCTCCCGGCGTGGCTGCCGGCCGATCACCTGCTCTCCCTCCTGCTCGTCCTGCTCATCGCCTTCCTGATCGGGGCCTCGGTCCGGACCCGGGCCGGGCGCACGGCCAAGGAGGGGCTCGAGCGGTCGGTGTTCGGGCGGATCCCGGGCTACGCGGTGATCCGGAGCCTCACCCAGCAGCTCGCGGGGCAGGGGCAGGAGCAGGCGTGGAAGCCGGCCTTCGCGGAGATCGAGGAGGCGCTGGTCCCCGCCTTCATCATCGAGGAGCACGCCGACGGGCGGTACACGGTGTTCGTCCCCTCGGTGCCGACACCGTTCGCCGGGGCGGTCTACGTGCTCGACCGGGCGCGGGTGCACCCGCTGGACGTGCCGTTCACCCAGGCGATCCGCACGGTGTCGCGCTGGGGGTCGGGCTGCCGGGAGCTGGTGGCCGGCATGAAGGCATGAGGCGGGCACTCCGGATCGCCACGGTCGTGGGGGCGGCGCTCGCCTGCCACGGGCTCACCGCCGCCGCCCAGGTGGCCCC
>JAICEH010000173.1 GCA_025924275.1 Gemmatimonadales bacterium
CTGGATCTGTACTGCCTGGATCGCACCCATGGTCCGCTCCGCTGTGGGCCGTCGGAGGACGGCTGATGGCAGATGCGCAGGATCGGCGGCCGGGACGACGCGGCCGGCGCCGAGGCCCTCGGGCACGGCGCCCGCCGATTCCCACCGCCGGTTAGCTTCCCTCCCAACCCCCTCTCCCCTCTCCCCTCTCCCCTCTCCCGTCGCCTGACCATGCCTGCTCCGTTCCGCGTCGCCGCGTTCGCCGGCAGCCTCCGCCGGGCCTCCTACAATCGGGCGCTGCTCCGGGCCGTCCTCGAGCTCGCCCCGCCCCGGCTCGCCATCGAGGTCCACGACCTCCTCGACGTTCCGGTCTTCAACGAGGACGTCGAGGCGGCCGGCGACCCGCCAGCCGTCGCCCGGCTCAAGGCCGCCATCGGGGCGGCCGACGGGCTCCTCATCGCCACGCCGGAGTACAACCACGGGCCATCGGGGGTCACCAAGAACGCGGTGGACTGGCTCTCGCGTCCGCCGCGGGGCAGCGTGCTCAAGGGCCGGCCGGCGGCGATCCTCGGCGCCTCGCAGGGGAGCACCGGTACCGCGCGCGCGCAGAGCGCTCTCCGGCAGTCGTTCGTGTTCACCGACACCCCCGCGATGCTCCAGCCGGAGTTCCTGCTGGCGCGCGCGCGGGAGAAGTTCGACGCCGAGGGCCGGCTCACCGACGCGACCTCGCGTCAGTACCTCGGCCGGTTCCTGGAGAGCTTCGCGGACTGGATCGGCCGCTTCCGCGCCGCCTCTTGACCGGACTCGTTGCCGCAGGGGATATTGGCGGGGCCCACCCCTTGGCGCACATCGAGGAGGTTCGATGCCCTGGCGGCTCGTCGCGGTTGGCGACACCGTCTGGAGCGTGACGCCCGCGGCCGAACGCGGCGTGCACTCCGCCCTCTACCGATTGGTGCTGTCCTGCCGCCCCCGCGGCGGGCAGGGGCCGTCGGTGGTCGTTCCCTATCCCCTGGAATCGCCTTCCAAGGCGGCGGTCTTCGCCCAGGCGGAGACCATCTCGCCGGAGCGGATCGCGGCTTTCCTCGGCGAACAGCTCGGCTGAGGTCTTCCGTGTCCAACGTCCCGCTGCAGGAACTCCGTCGTGTCGCCGATTCCCTGGCCCAGCTCCGGGGCAAGGCGGTCACCGACGCGGTGATGCGCTCCGACCTCCGCCAGCTCCGCATCGAGCTCGCCGACGGCCAGCTCGTGGTGGTCACCCTGGACGCCGACGAGCTCGGCCGGGCCCGCCTGGAGGTGGACATCGTCCGGGCGCCCGAGGTCTCCACTCGCCAGCTCGAAGTCCGCTTCGACGCCATCTGACCAGCCGATGACATCGCCCGCTGGACCGGAGCAGCGGCTCCGCTTCGCCGAGTTCGCCCTCGATCGCCTGCCCAGCGGCCGGTGCCACGCCCGCGTCCGGCTCACCTGGCTCGGCGACCGCGAGTTCGCCGGCGAGGCGCACGGGCTCACCTCCCAGGCTGGCGAGCTGCGCTGCGCCGCGGAGGCCTGCCTCGAGGCGCTCCAGAAGTCGGTCGAGGGCCGGCTCAAGTTCGAGCTGGTCGGCGTGAAATCGGTGAAGGTCTTCGACTCCACGGTGGTCATCGTGTCCCTCGCCGTGCAGGGCGAGGCGGTGCCGCCGCGGGTCGTGGGCTCCTGCCTCACCGAGGATGACACCGCCCGCGCCGCGGCGCTCGCCGTGCTCAATGCCACCAACCGGCTCCTCGGCAACCGCCTCTTCATGCGCTGACGGTGCGACCACCGTCGGTCCCGGGGCATCCTCCCGGGGAGCGCCCGCCAACCAGTCGACTCGGCCCCCGGCCCGTCGTGCAATCCGCGGGTGGCACGGAATTGGCCCCCTGAGGGACCGTTCCCCCACTTGCCGGACGGAGGATTTCCGGATGCCGCGTCCGACCAGCCTGCTCCTGCTGCTCGTCCTCCCCGCCTGTGCGGGCCGCAACTCCTTGCCCGAACAGCCGGTACCGGTGGAGCGCCAGGCTCCCCCGGTGGACCAGTCCGCCCACGCTTCCGCCCTCCCGCCGTCCAGTGTCGCAACAGTGGCCCCCGAGGACCTCGCCGCCGAGGCGCGACTCGCGGCGGATTCCGCGGCGGACGCTGCGGTCCTCGACCGGCTCGCCCTCGCGAGCGATTCGGGGCCCGATCCGGTGGACGGCACCGGCGGGGCTGACGCGGTCTCGTGGGACATCGACGTGGTCACCTGGAGCGATCACGACCGGGTCCAGTACTACCTCGACTTCTTCCAGGGTCCCGGCCGGGAGCGGATGAACGTCTGGCTCGGCCGCCTGCCGCGGTGGGAGCCGATGATCCGGCAGCGGATGGCGGAGCAGGGGATGCCGGGCGACCTGGTCTACCTCGCACTGATCGAGAGCGGCTTCGCGAACACGGCGGTGAGCCGGGCGCGCGCCACCGGGATGTGGCAGTTCATGCGCGCCACCGGCCGGGGCTACGGGCTCCGCGTGGACGGCTGGGTGGACGACCGGCGGGATCCGTGGAAGGCCACGGTGGCCGCGGCGCGCCACCTGAAGGACCTGCAGGCCCGCTTCGGCTCGCTCTACCTCGCGGCCGCGGCGTACAACGCCGGCGCCGGCAAGGTCTCGCGGGGCCTCAAGCGCATCGGGCCCGCCCCCGCCGGCCCCGCCCCGGACGAGGAGGTTCCCGAGGACGCGGTGGCGGTCGCCGACGCGGAGGACGAGGAGGCCGCGGCCGAGGAGGAGGAGGGCCCGTCGGACGCCGACTTCTTCCGGCTCTACGACACCCGGCTCATCCGCCGCGAGACCAAGGACTACGTGCCCAAGCTCATCGCGGCGGCCATCATCGCGAAGGAGCCCGCGCGGTACGGGTTCAACCGCATCGAGCCGCTCGAGCCGCTGGTCTACGACTCGATCATCGTGCCCGACATGACCGGCCTCGACGTGCTGGCGCGGCTGGCGGGCACCACCACCCCGGCGCTTCGCGAGCTCAACCCGCGGTACCTCCGGCTGGCGACCCCGCCGGGCGAGCGGTCGATGGTGCGGATCCCGGCCGGCACCGGGGACGCGGTGCGGGTGGCCTACGCCGAGCTGCCGCCGTCCAAGCGGGTGACCTACGTCGAGCACCGCGTGGCGCGGGGCGAGACGCTGAGCGGGATCGCCAAGCGGTATCGCGTGTCCGTCGCCTCCATCCGCGAGGCCAACCGGAGCGCCCGCGGGAAGTACCTGAAGGTGGGCACCCGGCTCGTCATCCCGACCGGTTCGGGCGGCAGTGCGAGCTATGCGGCCCGCTACGAGGCGCCCCGGACCGCGGCGTCGGCCCGGGCCACCTACCACCGGGTGCGGCCGGGCGAGACCATCTGGTCCATCTCGCGGAAGTACGGCGTGAGCCAGGCGAACCTGAAGCGGATGAACGGCCTCCGGTCCAGCAAGCTGCTCGTGGGCCAGCGGCTGCGGGTGCGGTAGTTCACCGCGGAGGAGTCGCGGAGGGCCGCGGAGGACGACAAGACGGAAGCGAGGGAACCGGAAGGGCGAGCAACAACAACAGAAGGGACGATGGGATCTGCACCCCGTCGTCCCTTCTGCGTTTCCTCCGCGACCCTCCGCGCCTTCGCGGTGAAGCGGTCAGCCCGCCGAACCGCTCACGTCGACTGCGGGAGCGGGCGTCGGCGTCGGCTGCTCCTCCACCGACACCGGGACCTCGACCACCGGGGCCGGCGGGAGCTCCGGCGCCGGCTTCCCCTTCGTGCCCATCACCGCGCTG
Source organism: Gemmatimonadales bacterium (assembly GCA_025924275.1). GTDB lineage: Bacteria > Gemmatimonadota > Gemmatimonadetes > Gemmatimonadales > GWC2-71-9 > JAICEH01. The sequence continues at coordinate 3,769 of JAICEH010000173.1, forward strand.
GCATACCCGTTCGACGGATCACCCCCCGCGGCCAGGATGTCCTTCACCCGCTGCGGGCCGCGGTTGTACGCCAGGAGCGCCAGCCGCAGGTCGCCGTCGAAGTGCTTGAGCAGGTCCCGCAGGAACCGGAACCCGATCCGCAGGTTGGTGTCGCGGTCGTAGAGCTGCCGCTCCGTGATCCCCGCCTGGTAGAAGCGCGCGGTCGGGATCCGGACCTGGGTGTACCCGATGGCCGCGGCCCCGCTCCGGGCGCCCCGCTTGAAGTTGCTCTCCACCTGCACCAGCCGGAACCCGATCCGCGGATCGATCCCCTCGCTCAGCGCCACGTCGTAGATGGCGGCGGCGAGGTCGGCCGGGATCTGGTACTGGCCGGAATAGCGGATGATGGCGTGGGCCCGCTCGGTGGCCACGTTGGCCAGCTCGAGGTCGCCGCGGGCCGCCGCCAGCTCCTGGCGCAGCAGGCCCACCTCGTGGGAGGCGAACTCCATGCTCGGCGCCGTCTCGGCGTCGTTGGCCCGGGCGCCGCGCGCCAGGCCGGCGAGCGAGCCGAGCACCAGCACGCCGGCCGCGATCAGCCCGCCCCGCAGGGCGAGCTGCCGCGTACTGGGGCGCTCGGAGAAGTCAGGGTCGTACCGCATTCAGTCCTCCTCGGACCCGCGATCTTCCCGGGCCCAGTCACCGCGCGCCCCACCGGACTTCCGGAGCAGGCGGACGTGGTCGATCGTCATTCCGCGGTCCGCGGCCTTGACCATGTCGTACACGGTCAGGCACGCGATCGCTGCCGCGGTCAGCGCCTCCATCTCGACGCCGGTGCGCGCCGTGGCCCGCACCGTCGCCGTCACCCGCACCCCGGGCAGCCCGGCATCGGGCTCCGCCCGGACCTCGATCGCGTCGAGGGGGAGCGGATGGCAGAGGGGGATCAGCGTCCCGGTCTGCTTGGCGGCCATCGTGCCGGCGAGCTCCGCCGTGCGGAGCACCTCGCCCTTCGGGCCCTCGCCCGAGGTCACCAGCCGCAGGGCCTCGGCGCTC